>JAUXXN010000360.1 GCA_030684755.1 Hydrogenophaga sp. | reverse complement strand
GTTTCTGCTGATGGGGCTGTTGATGAGTCTGCTGGGCGCAATGCTGGGCGGAGCCAGCGCATTGGGCCTGATCATGTACCCCATGGTGTTGTTCATGGCGTCCATGTTTCACACCTCGATTTACTTCACCTTTCGCGACAGTTTTGACACCGGCGAGCCGCCCGAACTGGCCGAACCCACGGCCTGATGGCTTTGTTTGAATCTGCCTCTGGAGACCGCACATGACCCAACACACCTTGCAAGGCCGCAGCGAAGATGAAGTGACCTGGTTCCAGCGCCGCGACACCCTCAAGGCCGCAGCCGCCTGGGTGGCCATGGGTGGCATGCCCATGGCGCTGGCCCAGCAGCGCAGCAACGTGGTGGAGTTTGTGGGCGACATTGCGCTGAACGGCCAGCGCATGCTGCCGCAACAACACATCCAGACCGGCGACGTGATTGCGACAGGTCCGGGCTCGCGCCTGGTGTTTGTGGTGGGAGATGCCGCCTTTCATGTGCGGCAAAACTCGCGCATCACCGTGGAGCGCGGTGCAACGTTGAACACCGTGAGCCTGCTGCGCATGCTGACGGGTGCGGTGGTGAGCGTGTTTGGGCGGGGAACCCGCCGCGCCATCGTCACGCCCACACTCACCGCAGGCATTCGCGGCACGGGGGTGTACACCGAAATCATGGACGACCAGGGTGGGCGCACCTACTTCTGCAATTGTTATGGCACGGTGGATGTGAGCGCGGGCGGTGGCGCGCGTGTCGTGTCTGAGTCCAGTTACCACCAGTCGTTTTGGGGCGAGCCCGAAGCCCGCAACGGCCGTTTTTTGAGGCCAGCAAACGCCATCAACCACACCGACGAGGAGCTGGAGTTTCTGGCTCGCCTCATTGGTCAGCGTACCGCCTGGCAAATCGCGGGCAAAACCGGCGTGAAAGACGGCAAGGGCTACATGGACGAGACGCCGGGGCAGATGCACCCGGCCATGACAATTCCCACGAACTGAACTGGGCGTGCCGCAGCAGCCCGGCGCAATCAGGTGGCAGGGGCAATTTGGCGCGCCATGTACACCTGGTGCAGCGTGATCTTGCGCACCTCGGCTTGGCTGGCCTCAATGTGCGAACGCAACAGCAAGTCGGCGCGGTCTGCTTTGCGGGCAATCACCGCGCGCAAGATCTTGGCATGCTCGTCGTAAGTGGCGTCAATGCGGGCTTGCTGCAAAAAATCGAGCCGCCGGATGATGCGAATACGCTCCGTGACCTCGTGGTGCACACGGGCCATTTCGGCGTTGCCGCAGGCTTTGACCAGGGTCTCGTGAAAAGCTTCGTCCCAAGAGGCCACCGCCGTGGCATCGGTGCTGCGTTCGGCAACTGGAACCAGCCACCGGTCTTTCAACGCCTGCAGCAGGGGCGATGAACTGGCCACATCTTGCTGGCACAGGCGTTGCACGGCGGTGGTTTCCAGCACCATGCGCAGATCGTAGAGCTGGTCAAAGCGGTCAAAGTCAAAAGGCAAGACGCGCCAGCCGCTGCGGAACATGACTTCGACCAAGCCGTCTTGCTGCAGCCGGTAAAGCGCCTGGCGCACCGGCGTGCGCGACACGCCCAAGCGCGAGCACAACTCCAGTTCGGTGAAACGGTCGCCAGGTACGAGGCGGAAATCGGCAATGTCGCGTTTGATGTGTCCGTACACCTCGTCAGCGCGGGAGACATGGGCCGAGCCGGGCTTGGGTGCGGGTATGGGGGGGGCAAGAGGGGTCACGCCGGGACTTTAGCAGACCACCATCAGGGCTTGACGGGGTCAGAAGGTGGCTGGGTTTGCAGGGCGTCCAGCAAGGCCGTGCTCTGCCCCGTCCAGCCCACGATACCGCCTTGGGCACAGAGCATCTCCAAAGTGGCCGCTTTGAAATGCGCAAAGTAGCTTTCGGTGCAATCCTCCAGCAACAGGCACTCAAAGCCCCGGTCGTTGGCTTCGCGCATGCTGGTTTGCACACACACCTCGGTGGTCACGCCCATGAAGATCAGGTGGCTGATGCCGGCCTGCTGCAGTGTCTCTTGCAGCCCCGTGGCGTAAAAAGCGCCCTTGCCGGGTTTGTCGATCACGATTTCGCCGGGTTGTGGTGCCAGGGCTTCAATGATTTGGTTGCCGGGCTCGCCAGCCACCAAAATGCGCCCCATGGGCCCGTGGTCGCCAATGCGCAGCAAAGGCTGCCCTCGGTTGCGCTTGGCCGGTGGACAGTCGGACAAGTCGGGCTGGTGCGATTCGCGGGTATGGACCACCACGCCACCGGCTTGGCGCCAAGCCTGCAGCACCGCTTGGCAGGCGGGCACGATGGCCGACAGCAAGCCCACGTTGTTGCCCAGCGTTTCGCCAAAGCCCCCGGGCTCAATGAAATCGCGTTGCATGTCGATGATGACCAGCGCGGTGTGCGCCAGTTCGAAGTGGTAGGCAAAAGGCCTGGCGTTGATGTTCATGGTGAAAAGAAGTCAGTGGGCGCTGCCGCCCATGTGGGCACCCAGCACATGGCGCTGCGCACCGGCAGCGGGCGTTTCAAACACAATGCGGCCTTCGCTCATGACCACGATGCGGTCGGCAAGCTCCAGCAGTTCGTCCAAGTCTTCGCTGATCAGCAACACCGCCCCGCCCTGTTCGCGCACACCGCGCAGGCGGGCATGGATGTCCTTCACGGCGGCAAAGTCCAAACCAAACACGGGGTTGGCTGCAATCAGCACATGGATGTCGCCGTGCAACTCACGTGCCAACACCGCGCGCTGCACGTTGCCGCCGGAGAGGCTGCGGATCGGTGCGTTTTCGCCCTGGGTTTTGATGCCGTAGCTGGCAATCCAGTCGCGTGCTCGGCTGCGCCACTGTCCAAAACGCAACCGTCCACCCGCGCACAGCGGAGGCAGATCGAAGTCGCGCAGAGCCATGTTTTCGGCCACCGACAGCTCGCCCACGCAGGCGTTGCGCAGCGGCTCTTCGGGCAAGCTGCGCACTTTCAGCCGGTGGTTTTCTTGGCGCTTGGCGGCATAAGGCTCACCGCGCACCAGCACCGTGCCGCTGCTGCGCGGGCGCTGACCCACCAGGGCTTCGACCAGTTCGCGCTGGCCGTTGCCCGACACTCCAGCCACGCCCAGAATTTCGCCGGGCGCCACGGCCAGGCTGAGGTTGCGCACAGCCAGCGTGCCACGGTCGCCCATGACTTGCAGCGACTGCACCGACAAAGAGGCCGTGCCGGTGCCCGCCGGCACAGGGGGTTTTGGCCGGGCCGGTGCCACTTGCTCGGTGGCTGTCAATGCACTGGCACCCACCATGGCCTGCGCCAGCAAAGCGGGCGTGGTGTTGGGCACGGCGGTGTGGTGCACCGCCAGACCGCGCCGCAGAACCGTCACCGCATCGGCATAGGCCATGACTTCTCGGAACTTGTGGGTGATGATGAGCACCGTGCATTGCCCGCTGCGCGCAAAGCCACGCACATGGCCCAGCACCTCGTCGGCCTCTTGTGGGGTCAGCACCGAGGTAGGCTCATCCAGAATCAGCAGGCGCGGCTTCAGGTAAAGCTGTTTGAGCAGCTCCAGTTTTTGTTTTTCGCCAGCAGCGAGTTCTTGGGGACGGGCATCCAGGTCAAGCCGAAACGGTGTGGTCTTCAGAAATGCCGCCAAGTGTGCGCGCTGCTGTGTCCAGTTGATCACCGACGGGGTTTCACCGCCTGCGAGCAACAGGTTTTCGGCCACGGTCATGCCTGGCGCGAGGGTGAAGTGCTGGTACACCATGCCAATGCCGAGCGAGCGTGCCACCACAGGGTTGGCAATGTCTTGTTCACGGCCGTCAATCAGAATGCTGCCTTCGGTGGGGCGCTGAAAGCCTGCCACGCATTTGACCAGCGTGCTTTTGCCTGCGCCGTTTTCACCCAGCAGCGCATGCACGGTGCCGGGCTCCACATGCAGGTTGACCTGAACCAGCGCGTTGAAGCTGCCAAAGCGCATGCCCAGTTGGTAGGTGTCGAGCGCCAGTGCGCCACGGCCTGCGGGCAATGCACCAATGGCGTGGGCTTGCGGCCTGGGATTCACAGACAATCTCATGTGGAAGCTCCGTGTCGAAATGGCGTGAAAACGGGAGGGACAGGCCGGACCTAAAACCTCAGACCGCAGAGGTGCATGGCTGCATTTCCAGCGCCTGCAGCAGCGCCAATGAGCTGGCGTGCGCACCGAACACCCCTCCCTGCATGGCGATCATGTTGAGTGCAGCCTGGTGGTTGTCTGGGTCGGTGGCGGCGGTGCAGTCGGACAGCAGCAGACACTCAAAACCTCGGTCGTTGGCGTCGCGCAGGGTGGTGTGAACGCAAACATCGGTGGTGATACCGGTGAGCAGCAGGTTGTGAATGCCGCGCGTGCGCAACAGCAAATCCAGGTCGGTGGCGTAAAAAGAGCCTTTGCCCGGTTTGTCGATCACCGGTTCACCCGGCAGCGGGGCCAGCTCGGGAATGATGTCCCAGCCCGGCTCCCCGCGCACCAGGATCCGACCGCAAGGCCCGGCATCGCCAATGCCAATGCCGTCGGTGCCTATTTGGCGCGATCGCCAACGCTTGTTGGCGGGCAGGTCGGACAGGTCTGGGCGGTGGCCCTCGCGCGTGTGAATGATGCAGAAGCCCGCGCTGCGCAGAGCGATCAGCAGCGTTTTCAGGGGTTCAATCGGGGCGCGGGTGAGGGCAATGTCATAACCCATTTTGTCCACGTAGCCACCGATGCCGCAGAAGTCGGTCTGCATGTCAATCACGATCAGCGCCGTGTTGTCGGGACGCAGATCGCCGTTGTAGGGCCAGGCGTAGGGTTGGGCTTGAACGTATCGGGGCATGGTCGGTGGGCCTGGGTGGTCGGTTGATGGGCTGTTGGACAAGCGCGGTGCGGCTGGCAACAGGGCAACAAGGCAATAGGCTGCGCTCAGCGCGAAGAGAGTTCGCCCGGGCTGCCGGGAATCACCGTGCCGGGTCGGCAGCTGATGACGAGAATCAACAACGTGAGCACATACGGCACGATGTTGAACAGGTGGTAGCCCCAACCAATTCCCACCGACTGCAGCGCCGGTCCGATGGCGCCCGCGCCGCCAAACAGCAGTGCCGCACCCACGCAGCGCATGGGGCTCCAGCGCGCAAAAATAACCAGCGCCACCGCAATCAGGCCCTGACCGCTGGAGATGCCTTCGTTCCAACTGCCGGGGTAAAACAGCGTGAGCGAGGCGCCACCCAAGCCCGCAATCAAACCGCCTGCGGCCGTCGCGGCAATGCGTATGCCGGGCACCGAATAGCCCAGCGCTCGGGTGGCCATGGCCGAGTCTCCGGCCATGCGCACCAACAGGCCCAATCGGGTGTTGACAAAGGCCCAGCCCATCAAGGCGGCCAAAACCAAGCCGATGGGCAACAAGGCGTTGACCTGCAGCGCAGCGCGAACAGCGGCTGAGTCGCTCCAGTTGCCCAGCGGGATGGACGGTATTTGCGGCGCTTGGGGTTGAATCAGGGGTTTGCCCAAATAGAAGGCCAGACCCATGCCCAGGAGCATGAGGGCGATGCCGGTGGCCACGTCGTTGACGCGGGGCAGTGAACACAGCAGGCCGTGCAGCGTGGCGAGCAGCGCGCCCGACAAGGCACCAGCCAGCACGCCCACCCAGGGCGATCCGCTGAGGTATGAGGCACCGAATGCGGTCATGGCAGAGAGCACCAGCACGCCTTCTAGGCCCAGGTTGACGCGGCCCGATTTTTCGGTCAGGCACTCACCCAAACTGACGAACAAAAAGGGCACGCCCACGCGCAAGGCGCCGCCGACAATGCCGGCCAGAAAAATCACGATTTGGTCGCTGGTCATGAACGTGCTCCTGAGGCGGGGTCGGGTCGGGTGCCGAGTCTGACGAGCCGGGCCAAGAAGGCCTTCCAGTCGCCATCGCGCAGCGCTTCGCTGGCCAAAATGAGAACAAAAGCGATGCCTTGCAGCAGCAGCACCGAGGCATCGGGCAAGCCCAACCGCCGCTGCAACAGGCTGCCAGCAGCACCAAATCCACCAAATAAAATGGCCACCGGCACCACCGCCCAAGGGTTGTGGCGGGCAATGAACGACACCAAAATGCCGGTGTAGCCGTAGCCGGCAATCAAGGCTGCATTGGCGCTGGTGTGCACCGCTGCCACTTCAATGGCGCCGGCCAAACCCGCCGCTGCGCCACCCAAAGCACAGGCAAATACCACCAGTTGGGTGGCGGGCAAGCCCACCAGTTGCGCAGCACGCGGGTTTCCGCCGACCACGCGCACAGCAAAACCCGATGCCGTGAAACGCAACCACAAGCCAGCCACAAAACACACCAACACGCCGATGACGAGCCCCCAGTGAACGTCTGACCCGGCCATGGTGCCAATCAGCAATCCCTCGTCGAGCGCCGGTGTGGACGGTTTGTTGAGGCTGGCAGGGTCGCGCAGCGGGCCTTCCACAATGTGCTTGAACAAACCAATGGCCACATAGGCCAGCAGCAAACTGCTGATGGTTTCGTTGATACCGCGAAACTGCCGCAACCACCCTGCCAGCCCAGCCCACAAGGCACCCGCCAGCGCACCGGCCACACACAGTGCCAAGCTGCCGGTGAAGCCCCCTGGAAGCGGCAACGCATGCGCCAACGCCGCACAGGCCAAACCACCCAACACCACCGACCCCTCGCCACCAATCAGCACCAGCCCAGCACGCGCCGGAATGGCCACACACAAGGCGGTGAGCATCAGCGGAGCGGCACGCTGGAGCGTGTTTTGCCAAGAAAAACTGTCGCCAAATGCCCCCATGAACAGCAGCACCCAGACATCCACCGGGTTCACACCTTCAAAGGAAACGATCAGGCCAAACAGCAGCAGCGCACCCAGGATGGCTGAGGTGGGCAAGACAACGTTGAGAGCGGCGTTGTTCATGGGATGGGTCGGCAGTGCGGTGACGAAAAGTGGGTGCAAGCGGCGGGCGTCAGACGCTGCCGTTCACGCCTTCCACCAAGTAGTTCATTTTTTCCAGTTCCAGATCCGTCTGTTTGAACGCCTTGCCCGCTGGAATGACGGTGGCGCCCTTGTTGTCTTTGAGCGGGCCTTTGAAGATGTCGAAGGTTCCGCCCATCATTTGCGACTTGACGGCATCGGCCCTTTTCTTGGCCGCATCGGTCACCGTGGGTCCGTAGGCCGAGGTTTTGACAAAGCCATCCTTGAGGCCGCCGCGCACAAAGTTGGGGTGCGGTTTGCCGCTGCGGGCCGCCTCCAGAAATGCGGTGTAGGCGGTCAACCAGTTCCATTCGGCACCCGTCAGGTAGGCCTGTGGCGCCAGTTTGGCCTGGCTGGCGTGGTAGCCGCAGACCATCTTGCCGCGCTTGGCAGCGGTTTCCACAATCACTTTGGGGCCGTCCACGTGCATGGTGAACACGTCGACACCTTGGTCGGCCAGGCTGTTGGTGGCCTCTGCTTCTTTAACCGGCATCGACCAATCGCCCGTGAAGATGACTTGCGTGGTGATGGAAGGATCGACCGAGCGTGCACCCATGGTGAAGGCGTTGATGTTGCGCAGCACCTGCGGAATGGGTTTTGCCGCCACAAAGCCCAGTTTTTTGCTCTTGCTCATGTGCCCGGCAATGACGCCGTTGAGGTACTGGCATTCGTCAATGTAGCCAAAGAAGCTGGCGGTGTTTTTGGGGTGTTTGCCTTCGGTCCACATGCCACCACAGTGGGCAAAGCGGGCATTCGGGTACTTACCGGCCACCGCCAACATGTGCGGGTCGAAGTAGCCAAATGAGGTGGGGAACACCAGCTGCGCACCGTCTTGGGCAATCATGCCGGTCATGGTGCGTTGCACGGTGGCGGTCTCGGGCACGTTTTCTTCTTCCACCACTTTCACGCCCGGCATTTTTTTCAGCAATGCCGCGGCTTCGGCATGGGCTTGGTTGTAGCCGTAGTCGTCACGCGGGCCGACATAAATCACGCCCACCGTGATCGGCTTTTGCGCAAAAGCCAGCGGGCTGGCGGCCACAGCGCTGAGAGCAGCCAAGGTTTTGAGGGAATCGCGGCGGTTGGGCAGTGGGTGTGTCATGGAAAGGCTCCTTCAGGGTGGGTTGGAAACGGGGTTAAAAATCCAGCGGGGTCCAGCAGGTTCGGTTCAGCCCAGCAGGCTCACATGGGCACTGACCACGCGCCAGCCCGCTGGGGTGCGCATCCAGGTCTGGCTTTGGCGCCCGGTGCGTTCGCTGCCTTGGCGGCGAAACTCGCAGTTGGCGGTGGCGAAGTCGTGGCCGTAGGTGGTGATGACGGTTTTCAGCAGCTCGCGCGCCAGGCCAGCAGCGGGCCGCGCGGCGCGAAATGCACCAATCGCGCCGTAGCCGTAGAGGTTTTCAGTGGCGCCGTAGCGCAGGGTGTGCGGACTGTTCCAAAACAGTTCATCGAGCACCGCCACATCGTTGTCGACCAACGCTTTTTCATAGCGCAAAAACACCGCGGTGACGTCGGCCAGCACTGCGGGCAGGTTGATCGCCAGTTCGGCTGGACCGTTTGGGTTTGCATGCATCACAGCACCGCCTTTCTGGCTTGCGCCACACCCGCCTGTGCCAGCACCTGGGCCGCACGCAGGGCCAGGTCTTCGCGCCAAGGTGGTGCAATCAGTTGAACGCCAATGGGCAGGCCAGCGCAGCCATCGGGCCACATGGGGGCCGCCACCACCGGACAACCAGCAAAAGAAATCGGTTGGGTGAGCAGGCCCATGGACGGGCGGCACGGCAGGCGTTGCCCCTGAATGTCGAGCCATTCGGTGCCGATGGGTGTGGCCGCCACCGGCGTGGCCGGGGCCAAAAGCACGTCCCATTGGGCAAACAGGGCGCGCACCCGCTCGCGGTACGCACGGCGAAAGCGCTGCGCCCGCACATACCAAACGGCCGGTTGTAGGGCACCGGCCATCAGCCGATCCACCGACAGCGGTTCGTGTTCGTCGGCACGGTGGCGCAGCGTATCGAGGTGCAACGCACCCCCTTCGCTGGCGGTGACGATGAAGGCGGCAGCCCTGGCTGTGGCGGCATCGGGCCATTGCACGGCGTGCTCTGGCGCGCTGCTGGCGCCCAATGCTTCGGCGGCCAGCGCCACCGCTGCGCGCGCGGGCTCGGTGGCAAAGTCGGCGAAGTAACCACCCAACACGCCAATGCGCAAACCCTGCACGCCATGTTGCAGCGTGGGGCTGGTGGGTTCCAGTTGTTGGGCGCTGCAGCCGGGGTCCAGCGCGTCGGCATATTGCAATACATCGTAGGCCAGCGCCATACCGGGCAGGTCGTCGGCAAACGGACCCAGGTGATCGATGCTGTGCACAAACGGAAAACTGCCACGGCGCGACAAGCGCCCAAACGTGGGTTTAAGGCCCCAAACGCCGCACAGCGAAGACGGGACTCGGATCGATCCGTTGGTGTCAGAGCCCAATGTGAGTGGCACCTGCCCCGCCGCAATGGCGGCACCCGAACCTCCGGACGAACCACCCGCGATGCAGTCCAGGCGGTGCGGGTTGCGGGTGGGGCCGTAGTGGCTGTTTTCGGTGGTGAAGCCGTAAGCAAACTCGTCCATGTTGAGCGCACCCACCAACACCGCATCGGCTTGCAAAAGACGGCGCACCAGCACCGCGTGCGACGTGGCGGGCGCTTGGTTGCGCAAAATGCG
>JAUXXN010000356.1 GCA_030684755.1 Hydrogenophaga sp. | reverse complement strand
AATGCGCAAACCCTGGGCGCCGAGGTGCTGACGCTGTACGCGAGCCACGACCACGCGCTGAACGTCTTGCAAGACATGGCTGGGGCACAAGGCAGCGACGGCGGTGCGGGCGTGTACTTGGACATTCGGTTTTGCGGCAGCGTGGACGCCATTCGCGCGCTGAACGAGGGCCGCTGCGTGCTGGCGGGTTTTCACACGCAGCCGTTGGCCGACGCTGCCAGCCTGAGCGCCCGCACCTACCGGCCTTTGCTGAAGCCGGGCCTGCACAAAATCATTGGCTTTGCGCGCCGCACGCAGGGCCTGATGGTGGCCCCCGACAACCCGCTCAAGCTGCGCGACATGGCCGACGTGGCCCGCTTGCAAGCGCGTTTTGTAAACCGGGCCAAAGGCACCGGCACTCGCCTGCTGCTGGACGAGCTGATGGCCCAAGCCGGGCTGGACCCGATCGACATCACCGGCTTTGACACGGTAGAAAGCTCACATGCGGCCGTGGCCCACGCCGTGGCCAGCGGCCAGGCCGATGTGGGCCTGGGCACCGAATACGCCGCCCGCAACCTCGGCCTGGGCTTTGTGCCGCTGACCGACGAGCGCTATTTGCTGGTGTGCCTGAAAGCCGCGCTGGAGACGCCCGGCGTGCAGCGCCTGCTGGCCCTGCTGAGCAGCCCCGCATGGCAGGCCACGCTCAACGCCCTGCCCGGCTACGCCAGCGACCACAGCGGCGAAGTGGCCGCCATGAAGCGGCTGCTGCCGTGGTGGAAAGCATGAAGCCAGGACTTACGCAAAACCGCCATGGCGTTGTTGCTTCGCCTTGCCGTACGTCCGTACTGTCTGCGGCTTCGCGCCTAGCCCTGACGGCTTTGCGTAAGTCCTGGAAGCGCTGAAGTTTGCAGCCGTCTGGCTTGGCGCGCCGAGAACGCAAACCGCGCAGGCGCTTAGCCCAGCGGCACCCCCAGAAACTCAGCCATCGACTCCAGCTCGGCGGCCAGCGCCACCCGGAAGGTGGCTTCTTGCGGAGGCTGGCCGCTCACATAGCCTATGTCGGCGCACAGGCGTCCATCGGTGTTGGACACATTGCCCCAGCCGATCACCTGATCGCGCCAGAGCAAGGGCATGGCGTAGTAGCCGCGCACGCGCTGGGCCGGCGGCGTGTACGCCTCCAAGCGGTAGGCCCACCCCCACAAGCGCTCAAACCGGTCGCGGTCCCACACCACCGGGTCGAAGGGCGCCAGCAGGCGCGCGCGTTCCGGCACGCTCCAGCGCCTTGAACAAGGATCTTCGCCTGCGGGCCAGTCCCACGAAACGCCCTCCACCGGAGCCTGGGGCAGGCGCTGCAAGGCGCGCTGCAGCGCAACACGCAACTGGCTCTGCCACTGAGGCACCGCGTGCTTGAGCATGGCCACCAGTTGCCGAAGGCCGGGATATGGCAGCGGCGCATATTTGTCCACCAGCACGTCAACCAAAGCGTCCAACGTGCTTGGAACGTCGTCAGGAGCGGCCATGGGCGTCTGCGCGGCGTACAGGCGGACGCCTTTTTCGCGCCGAGCCACGCGCAACAAGCCACGGTAGTGCATGGCGTCCAGCAACTGGGTGCTGGCCTTTGATTGCCCGCCAAAGCCATTGGTGGTGTGGCCATGGGCAAAGTGTGCGTCGACCTCCCGGGGATGCACTTCGCCCCGTTCCTGAACGAATTGCTGCACCGCCTGGGCCTGCGCCCAGCGTTCGGCAGTCCATTCATGGCGGGCTGTGCGCGGGTGCATGCGCTGGTGCAACCCGCGTGTGACAAACCCGTAGTTGACAAAAAAATCTTCTTCCACCGCCAACCGGGGGTAAGCGCGCTCCAGGTCGCCGGCCCGGTAGCCCTTGACGCGTTGGCGCAACGTGAGGTCTTGCGCGCGGGCGGGCGAGCGGATCGGGTCGGCCTGCACGAAGCCCAGCCGCTCAAGAGCCCGGGGCAGGCTGACCGGGGCGAACAGACTGCGGGCAACGGCGTAGCGGCGAAGATCAGATATCGTCGGTGGTGGCATCGCGGCATCATGCCGCAGCGGCCTGCCCGCTTGCTATCTAAAAAGCCTCTTTTTCAGCTTCCAGGTAAGCCAGGCTGGTGTATTTGCCGATGTTGCTGTCAAAGCCGTCCATGGTTTTGGCGCGGCTGGCAACCCTGGGGTCTGCCAGCACACGGGCTTTTGCGCCATCCAGCCCCACGCCCTCTTTCACGGCTTGCTCACACGGCTCGTAAATGCCCTTCATGAAGGTGCCGTAGGTGTCGAGCAGCGTTTTGCTGCCGCGTCCGTGGCCGGGCACCCACAGTTGTTCGCCTGCGGCTTTTTGCAGGGCGTCGTAATACTTGAAGGTGCCCACATAAGAGCCCTCGTCCATGTTGGCGATGCGGTTCTCCATCGCGATGTCGGCCACATAGGTCAGCTTGTCTTGCACCACCTCAACACTCAGGTCGGACGGCGTGTGTGCCTTGCCATAGAAATGCAGCTTGAGCTGCACGTCGCCATAGTCAAACACCTGCCCGTGTTGCACCGTGTTGTTGGGCGCAAACACCTTGGTGCCCAGCGTGGCTTGGTTGGTCCAGCGCTCCATCAAGCTGCGCCACAGATTGCCCTCGTGCCCGGCAATTTGTTCGCGGGTGTGAGCCAGTGCGTGGATCGGCAGGTCTTTGCCGAAGGCCTCCACAAAGGCGTGGTTGCCCAGCCAGTGGTCGCCATGGTAGTGGCTGTTGAAGACCGCAATCACCGGCTTGTTGGTGACTTTTTTGATCATACGAATGGCCATTTGGCCGATTTGCAGCGAAGCCCCGGTGTCGAGCACCACCACGCCTTTTTGGGTGATGACAAACAGCACACTGGCCATCAAGCCCTGGTTTTCGGCGGTGGGGAAACCGTCTTTGGCGTACACCATCCAGACGTGTTTTGAGAGTTGTTCGGGCGCCACATCAGGAACGGGCGGGCCTTCAATGAAGTCTTGCACCTGCTGGGCAAACAGGCGCACTTCGGGCACCATGGCCAGCCCGGCCACGCCCAGACCGGCGCCGCCCACCATGCGCAGCCATTCGCGTCGGCTGCGCACCGGAACGGCCGCCTGGGCGTTCAAGGCGTGAGAAGGTGAAAAAGCTTGTGCGGGTTTCATGCGGGTCTCCTGCGGGATGTCGTTATCAAATAAGCACTTGCTTATTTAGCAATGATAGAACCCTGCATGCCGCTCGGCAAGCACCCACGGTGTTTGCCGCCGCATTCGCTCATTTGCTAACCACATGACCCGCAAGGAGTCGTGTATTCGAAATAGGTTGTGACCATGACAAATTGCTCACGCATGCCGCTCAAAATCGCCATGGTTCTGCTGGCCTGCGGGATGATGGTGGCCTGTGCTGGTTTGGGGGGCGCTAACCGGTTTACCGGAGCAGCCGTACCGCTGGCACAGCCCGAATCTGCATCTGGCACCACCCCCAAGCCGGGCTGGGTGACGCGCCGGTTTGCTGTGGCGGCGGCCAACCCACTGGCCACCGAAGCTGGGGCCAAGGTGTTGCGCGAGGGTGGCAGCGCGGTGGACGCGGCCATTGCCGTGCAAATGGTGTTGACCTTGGTGGAGCCACAGTCCAGCGGCCTGGGCGGCGGGGCTTTCTTGCTGCACCACAACGGGCAGCGCCTGCAAGCGTTTGATGGCCGTGAAACCGCACCCGCTACCGCCACACCCCAACTGTTTCTTGACACGCAAGGCCAGCCCCTGCCCTTTATGAACGCGGTGGTGGGTGGGCGTTCGGTGGGCACACCGGGCGTTCTGGCCATGCTGGCGCTGGCACACCGCCAACACGGCAAGCTGCCCTGGGCGCGGTTGTTTGAACCGGCGGTGGCGCTGGCCGAAGGCGGCTTTGCGGTCAGCCCCCGGCTGCATACCTTGCTGAAAGCCGAAACCGCGCTGCAACAAGATCCGGTGGCTGCCGCCTACTTTTTTGCGGCCAAGGGCCAGCCGCACCCGGTGGGCCATGTGTTGAAAAACCCGGAACTGGCTGCCGTGTTGCGCAACATCGCCACCCAGGGGATGCTGGCTTTTTACGACGGCCCTGTGGCCCAAGCCATGGTGAGCAAGGTGCAACAACACCCTAACCCGGGCGGTTTGAGCGCGCAAGATTTGCGAAATTACCGGCCCAAAGAGCGGGAAGCCCTGTGTTTTGAACACACGGCGCAACAGCGTGCACTGCGCATCTGCGGCTTGGGACCACCCAGTTCGGGCGCGCTGGCCATTGGCCAAATAATGGGCTTGCTGGCCCGCACGCCGAACAGCACATCGACCCTTAAACCCCACGCCCAGCCCAACGACCCACCCAGCGCCGACTGGCTGCACAGCTACACCGAAGCCTCTCGGCTGGCGTTTGCCGACCGGGCGCAATACGTGGCCGACCCCGACTTTGTGGCCGCACCCGGTGGCAGCTGGCAAAGCCTGCTGGATGCGAGCTATTTGGACGACCGCGCCCGGCTGATGGGTGATGCCCGCATGCCCGCCGCACCGGCGGGCCAGCCCGGTGGGTTGCGCAGCAGTTGGGCACCCATGCCCGATCAAACCGAATACGGAACCAGCCACATCAGCATTGTGGACAGCTGGGGCAACGCGCTGGCTATGACCACGACCATTGAGGCCAGTTTTGGGGCGCGTCTGATGGTGAACACCGGCCAGGGCCGCTCGGGCGGTTTTCTGCTGAACAACCAGTTAACCGACTTCAGTTTCGCGCCCACCGACGCCGCAGGCCAGCCGGTGGCGAACCGGGTGGAGCCGGGCAAGCGGCCCCGCTCGTCCATGTCGCCCACCTTGGTTTTTGATGCGCAAACCGGCCAGTTGCTCATGAGCGTGGGCAGCCCGGGCGGTGCATTCATCATCCACTTCACGGCCAAAACGCTGTTGGGCACCTTGCACTGGGGCCTGAGCCCGCAGGCCGCCATTGACCTGCCGAACTTCGGCACACTGGGCGGCCCGCTGATGCTGGAAGCGGGGCGCTTTCCAGCCGCCACCGTGCAGGCGCTGCAACAGCGCGGTCACACCGTCAATGAAACCCCCATGCCGAGCGGCTTGCAGGCGATTCAGCGCGGCGTGCAAAACGGCCAAGCGGTGTGGCTGGGCGGTGCCGACCCCCGGCGCGAGGGCGTTGTGACTGGGGATTGAGCGGGCGATTGGTTGAACCGCCCCGACAGCCGCCGCTGTGACCCGCCACTGCGGGCCTGCCAGCGGCGGACCTTCACACGTCAATCGCCTGGGCCGAGCCCGCACGTTTGCGCAGTTCAAACTTTTGAATCTTGCCGGTGCTGGTTTTGGGCAAATCGCCAAACACCACAAAACGCGGCACTTTGAAGCCCGCCAGGTGTTGCTTGCAGTGCGCCACGATGTCTTGTTCGGTGGTGTGCGCGCCAAACTTCAGCTCCACAAACGCGCATGGTGTTTCGCCCCATTTGGCGTCGGGCCGGGCCACCACGGCAGCCGCTAACACGCACGGGTGGCGGTACAGCACGTCTTCCACCTCAATCGACGAGATGTTTTCGCCGCCCGAAATGATGATGTCTTTGCTGCGGTCTTTGATCTTGAAATAGCCGTCGGGGTACTGCACCGCCAGGTCGCCGCTGTGAAACCAGCCCCCGGCAAACGCCTCTGCCGTGGCTTGCGGGTTTTTCAGGTAGCCCTTCATGGCGATGTTGCCCTTGAACATGATCTCGCCCATGGTTTCGCCGTCTTGCGGCACCGGCTGCAGGGTTTCGGGGTTGAGCACGCGCACATCGCG
>JAUXXN010000355.1 GCA_030684755.1 Hydrogenophaga sp. | reverse complement strand
CGTCTGGGTAACGAGGTATTTGAGTTCAAGAATGTTTCCAAGAGCTTTGGCGACCGCCTGCTGATCGACAAGCTGAGCTTTCAAATTCCAGCCGGTGCCATCGTCGGCATCATCGGCCCCAACGGCGCGGGCAATTCCACGCTGATCAAGCTAATCAGTGGCAAAGAGCAGCCCGACAGCGGCGAAGTGAAGATCGGCCAGACCGTGCGAATGGCTGTGGTGGACCAGAGCCGCGACGATCTGCAAAACGACAAGACCGTGTGGCAAGACATTTCGGGCGGTCTGGACATGATCACCGTGGGCAAGTTCCAGATGCCCAGCCGCGCGTATTGCGGTCGCTTCAACTTCTCGGGCGGCGACCAGCAAAAACGCGTGGGCAGCCTCTCGGGCGGCGAGCGCGGTCGCCTGCACCTCGCGAAAACGCTGGCCGAAGGCGGCAACGTCTTACTGCTGGACGAACCCTCGAACGACCTGGACGTGGAAACCCTGCGTGCGCTGGAAGACGCGCTGCTGGAGTTCGCGGGTTGCGCGCTGGTCATCAGCCATGACCGCTGGTTCTTGGACCGCATTGCTACCCACATCCTGGCAGCCGAAGGCGACAGCCAGTGGGTGTTCTTCAACGGCAATTACCAGGAATACGAAGCCGACAAAAAGAAGCGCCTGGGCGAAGAAGGCGCCAAACCCAAACGCTTCCGCTACAAAGCGCTGGGGTGATGGACGCCCCCCGCGCCGCGCCTGCGGCGCGTCACCCCCC
The DNA here is from genome assembly GCA_030684755.1 of Hydrogenophaga sp. Lineage (GTDB taxonomy): Bacteria > Pseudomonadota > Gammaproteobacteria > Burkholderiales > Burkholderiaceae_C > Hydrogenophaga. The sequence continues at coordinate 6,245 of JAUXXN010000355.1, read as the reverse complement.
GCTGGGGGGGGCAATGCCTGCGGACTGGCGGAGCCAGATCCGCGGCATTCTTGGTTTGACTCCCCTTCTTTCGATGGACGCTATTTCTGATGACCGACGAGCAAGTTCTGGCCAACACCCGCCACTGGATCGAGAAGGCCGTGATCGGCTTGAACCTGTGTCCATTTGCGCGTTCGGTCTATGTGAAAAACCAGGTGCGCATCGTGGTGAGTTCGGCGCGGCATCTGGATGCTTTTCTAGACGAGCTGGACCGGGAGCTGGACTTGCTGCAGGCCACGCCGGCCGATGAGATTGACACCACGCTGCTGGTGCATCCCACGCTGTTTCCGGATTTCGAGGTGTTCAACGATTTCCAGAACGTGGTGGATGACGTGTTGGCCGAGCACGAGCTGGACGGTGTAATTCAGGTCGCCAGTTTTCACCCACAGTTTCAGTTTGAAGGCACCACGCCAGACGACGTGACCAACTGCACCAACCGTGCGCCTTACCCCACGCTGCACCTGTTGCGTGAAGACAGTGTGGAGCGCGCAGTGGCGTCAGAGGCGGGCGACGCCGAGCAGATCGTGGAGCGCAACTTGCAGGCCTTGCGGAGTCTGGGTGTTGCAGGTTGGCAAGCGTTGTTTCTCAAAAGCTGAGTTTGAAAGCTGGTAAAGCCGGATTTACCCCGGCCCTTGAAGGTGGCTCCGTGTCTCAACTGTGTACATAATGTGCAGTATGTGAGCCCCTCCCACATGGGGCCTAAAGGCACCCAGAAGCATGGAAAGCAGCAACTCACAGGCCATTGATGCCTGTTTAACAGAAGCCCTCTCGCACATGCGTGAGTGGGTACCGCGCTGGTTGTCGACACTGCATGAAACCTTGCACGAGCGTGAAGGTTTGGTGGTTCAATTGGAGGAAAAACAGGCCATTGTGCAGGCTCGTTTACAACTTGAACGCCACCGCGAATGGTTGGCTGACCGTTTCATTGATGCGTTTTCTGCGTCGCTGAAGGACGCCCAGCGCAGATCTGGGGTGCCTGCACGCACGTTGCGGTCGATGCGGTTTGATGAACTTGAGTTGATGGCCGACGAGCAGGTACAAGAAACGGTGGAGTTTGCCCAGGTGCAGCAAGTCATCAAGATGGCAGCCGATGAAACGTTGGTGGCACTCAATGCCCGCATGAGCCGTGCTCAAGGCTTGGATCGTGTTCAATCAGAAGCCAACCCGCTGCGCCCCGAGGTGGTGGTGGCAGCGTTGATGCAAGCCCTGAACGGACTGCCTGTGAACGCAGCTGTGCGCTCGCGCTGGCTAAAAACAGGGGCTGTGGCGCTGGCTCAAGAGCTCAACAGCATGTACCTCCGATTGAGCGATCTGTTGGGCAACTGGGGCATCGTACCCGCTGGTTACAACGTAATCCCGTCACCACACACCCGTTTTTCTGGAGGTGGTTTCTCGGGTGCACCAGTTCCAATGCGCCCAGAATCTTTGCAGCATGCCCCGGTATTGGGCAGCAATGCCTTGTTGACTTTGGACCATCTGCACCAGTTGCTGGTAGGCAGCCAAGAGCCCGGTAGCCACGACCCTGTCGATCCGTCTGCTGCGGTTGCGCCCGGCATGAGCAATGGCATGGTGCGAAATCTGGCTGCCGAGGTGGTGACCCTGATGATGCGCGGCATTGCCGAAGACAAACGCTTGTTGTCATCTTTGCGCAACATGCTGGCTGGCATGGAGCCAGCATTGCTGCATTTGGCCCGAAGCGATCCCCGTTTTTTTGCCGATCGGAACAATCCCGCGCGCCGCTTGCTGGACACAGTGACCGAGCGCAGCCTCGCTTTCACCAGCGAGCAAAACCCAGGGTATTCAGCATTTGCCAGCGAAATCCAGGGGATTGTCCGCGCTCTGCATGCCCCAGGCGCTGACCTCTCGTCGCGCTTTCCTTCCTTGTTGGAGGCCTTGAACCGCTCACAGAGCAATGCTATAGCGCCTGCGCAAGTCGAGGCCAGAGGGTTGGCTGTACAAACCCTGGTCCGTGTTGAGCAGCGCAATTTGCTGGCTGAACGTGTAGTGGCCGAAATCGCATCGCGCAACGATTTCTCCCGGGTGCCCGGTTTTGTGAGGCGTTTCCTGTTGGGGCCATGGTCTCAGGTGGTAGCGCATGCCCGCATCAACGCTGCTGCGCAATCGCCCAGCCCGAACCTGTCACCCTCGGACGCGCCCGCATCGCGTTACATGGATATCTTGCCCGACCTGTTGTGGTCATCTCAGTTGGCGTTGGCCAGCCGCAATCGGCCGCGGCTGATCAAAGCCATACCTATCGTGTTGCGCACATTGCGCGAAGGTCTTGAATCCATCGATTACCCCAGTGAACCATCCGAGACCTTTTTTCAGGCGCTGATGGATTTGCACATGGCAGCGTACAAAACGCCTCGCAACGAAACACCGCCCGATGCACCACCCAGTCGCCAGTTCGAAGCCACACCTGAACCCTGGATGCAGCCGACTGAGGCCCGCGATTCGGGCTTCCTAGACGACTTGGTCATGGATGCCAAGCCCGCTTTTGCAGAGACACAAATCATGCAACGTGACTGGGCTGACATCAAAGCTGAGATGCCCGCCCCACACAGCCAGGTATTGCCTGTGGGCACATGGGTAGACGTTTGGCAGGAGGGTCAAGCTTTGCGCTGTCAGATCACCTGGGCGAGCCCGCATGGAACCATGTTTTTATTTACGGTTGCAGACGGTCGGTCTCTCTCCATGACGCGCCGTGGACTGGAGCGGTTGTTGGATCAAGACCGTTTGAGAGTGGTTGCTGAGAACGGCGTTTTGGACGCGGCTTTGGATGCGGTGGCGCGTCAGGCGTGGATCAACAGCGCGAAGCAGTAACCCAGGTCGTCCAGCCTTTGATTCGGCGGGGTCCAGTAGCTTGATGTTCTGTTTTGTGCCTTTGTCAGCCCTTGCGCTGCAGTTTTTTTCGCACCAGTTGGATGTTGTTGCGTAGAGCGTACAACTCATCGGTGTAAGACAAGGGCACCACGATTTTTTCGACTCTTTCCTCCATGGAGTCGAGCTGCGCCAGCAGGTCTTGCACCGGCGTGGCGCCCTCGGGGCTGTTGTTTTCGTGGCGTTGTTCAATATCTCGCAGCTCGGCGTACCAGCGGAAAACACGCGAACGTATGCGAAAGGTGTAAAGCGGTGGAACGATGCGTGAGAGGGGTAGCGCAAGGGCGATGATCAGGCCCATGGCCAGCCACATGCGCTCAATCAGGTTGGCGATCCAGAACGGCAGGTAGCGCTGCAAGAAAGGCGGGCCGCTTTTGATGGCGCGTACCGCCTCGGGTGAAATGGGTACTTCGCTGTGTTCCAAGCTGGGGTATTCACGCGCCCGGCTGAACCAGCCTGGGCGGCCATGCAGGCCGGTGGCTGTTTGGGCGAACAGCTGCAAGATGGCGGGGTGTGTCTTTGCGCTCGTGAGCAAGCTGGTGGTGGAGGCCACCAGGCGCACGTCGTGGGTGGGAATGTTGGCGGCCAAGTCAACCACGCCCTGCGGCATGACCACCGGCGTGAGGTAACCAAAACGGCGGGAATAGGCTTCGCTCTGCGCAAAGTCCATCAATTTGATGCCCGGCGTTTGCAGCAGCATTTGAACCATGAGCGACTCGGGCGCCGAGGCGAACACCACGGCGTCCATTTCGCCATTCAAAAACGCCACGGTGGCGGGGGTTTGCGCCAGTTCGCTGAGCTGGATCTGGCGGTTGTCGATGCGATTGACGTCGAGCAAAGTGTTGAACAGCCGGGGCACGCCGCTGCCCGCCGTGCCCACATTGATGCGCCAGCCCTTGAGCTGGGCCAAGTTGGCCACCGTGCTGGAGTTGTTGATGCGTTGTGCGGCGTCTTCCCGGTAGAAGAGCCACAGCGGTTCCACAAACAGGCTGCCCAGCGAAGCAATGGATTCTTCGTCGTCGTAGCCAATGTCGGCGGTACCGCCTTGCACAAAGCCCAGGTCGGCTTGACCGGTGCGCAGCAATTCGAGGTTGGCCGACGAGCCTTCGGAGGGCATCAATTTGACGGTGATACCGTAGCGCTGGAGCGCCTCGGCGTAACGTTTGCCAAACTCATCGTAAGCACTTTGGTCGGGGCCAGTGGCCAGCACCACCTGTTGGGGTGGGTTGGGGTTGAGCCACCAATAGGTGAGAGACAGCAAGGCGAGGGTGATCAGAGTCACCGGTCCGATGGACACCGCAAGATCGCGCAGCGACAACAGGGTGTAACGAATGTTGTGTGGCATGCCGCTACGTTAGCACGCGCCAGGGGTGCCGCTCTACCGCTGTCGCCGCCGGTTATTCGTCCGGCCTGCACGGTAATGGCGGTGGCGACGTTGGGGTTGACGTGTTCAGGGTTGGGGCTCGATGGCCATGACGGTGTAGCTTCCATTGACTTTGTCGGCTTGAAAGCGCACGCGATCGCCCGCTTTCAGTTGGCCGAGCAGGGCTTTGTCTTGCAGTTGGAACACCATGGTCATGGGGGGCATATCGAGGTTTTTGATCTCACCATGCTTCAGGCTGAGCTTACCCGCAACCGCATCGATGCGGCGAATTTCGGCTTCGGCCCAGGGCCGTTCAGCGCTGGCGGTGGCTTGCGCTGGTGCGGTGGTTGCGCCGTGGTGGCCATCGTGCTGCGCCAGGGCTGTGCCGCTGCACAGCAGCAAGGCGAGCAGGACGGCGGCGGCGTGGGCGCTGTGGTGGGTGGTTTGTGGTGTGTTCATGGTGTTTTTTGCGATGAGGTGGGTGAGGGGGGATGCAAAAAGGCGCAACAAGCAGCCACTGGCCGGGGCCATGGGCCGCATGGGCTATCAGCCCCGAAAGTAAGACTGGTAGACGCGGCGGCTGCCGTCGTGCAACACCAGCACCACGTCGTAGGGGTCTTTGCGGGTGCCGTATTCCGGGCCGTCCATGCCCGGGCTGCCCACAGGCATGCCCGGCACCGAGATGCCAATGGCATTCGGTTTTTCGGCCAGCAAGCGGCGGATTTCGCGGGCGTTCACATGGCCTTCGATCACGTAACCCCCGATCAAGCCGGTGTGGCACGAGCCGTATTTTTCGGGCATGCCCAGGCGCTTGCGCACCGCGGTATTGCCGGTGTCAAAGGTCTGTATCTGAAAGCCATCGCGCTTGAGGTATTCCACCCAGTCGTTGCAACAACCGCAGTTGGGGTCTTTCCAGACCTGGAGCACTGGCAGCGCCGGGGCGGTTTGGGCTGTGCCGAAGGTGGGCAGCAGGGCCGCGGCGGCCAGTGCCGGCGCGGCGCGTAACAAGGAACGTCGTTGCATGAGGTTTCTCCGGTCCGGGCAAGTGAGGTTCAGGCAGGGCGCACGCGCACGGTGCCGCGCATGCCCGCTTCAAAGTGGCCCGGGATGAGGCAGGCGAATTCGAAGTCGCCGGGGCGGTTGAAGGTCCAGACGATGTCGCCCCGTTTGCCCGGTGACACATGGGCCATGTAGGGCTCATCGTGTTCCATGTTGGGGTGCTTTTTCATCATGTCGGCGTGAGCGACCAGCTCCTCGCGCGTTCCGATGACGATTTCGTGCATCACCTTGCCGTTGTTGACGGCGCGCAGTCGCAATGTTTCGCCCTCGCGCACGTCAAGGTGGCTGGGCGTGAAACGCATGTCGTCCGTCATGCGAATCTCCACAGTGCGTTTGGCTTCGCGGGGCTCGGCTGCGATGCCCCAAGGCTTCTGCTCCTTCACCACCGGGCCGGTCTTCATATGTCCGTCGTGTCGTTCGGCGTGGGCTTGTGCGGTTGCGGGCAGCCAGGCGGGAGCGGTTGCCAGTGGCAGCAGGGGCAGGCCGAGCAGCAGTTGTTGAAAGCGGCGGCGGGTGGGGGTGTTGGTTTTCATGGGTGGTGTTCCTGAGGGTTGGGTTTCAGTGGTGAGCGCCATGGCCCTGGGGCTTGCGTGCCGTCGCGCTGGGTGTGGTGGGTGCGGTCTCGGTTGGCGCTGTGCCGGGCGCTTGCACGGCCTGTGCGGTGGGCGTGGTCACTTCACGGGCTCGGGTGCCCGGCGGTTGCTGGTACCAGCCGGGGTCGGTGTAGTCGCCCGGCTTCTGGTCGGCACGCACTTTGAGCGTGGTGAACATGCCGCCCATGCCAATCGGGCCATAGGGGCCGGTGCCGCTCATCATGGGGAAGGTGTTGTGGGGCAGCTCCATCTCCATTTCTTTCATGTCGGCCATGCCGCGCTCGCCCATGACCATGTAGTCGGGCACGGCT
>JAUXXN010000091.1 GCA_030684755.1 Hydrogenophaga sp. | reverse complement strand
GTGGGCGCGGTGTCGAGCACCACGAAGGCGCTGCGCGCTTCGTTGACCACGCGGCTGAAGGCGTGGAACACGGCGACTTCTTCGGTGCAGGGCGACTGCAGGTCTTCAAGCAGCAGGGCCTGGCCTGGCTCGTCCAGCGCTTTGCCACGGGTGGCCATGATCTTGGCGATGTAGGCGGCGGTCTCGGCCTTGGGGTCGATGCGGCCGACCTTGAGGCCTTCGAGGCTACCGTTCAGCGCATCGGCCACGTGGGCGGCCGGGTCGGTGGTGGTGAGGTGCACGCTGTGGCCGCGCTGCACCAGGCCGACGGCCAGCGCGGCGGCAATCGTCGTCTTGCCCACGCCGCCTTTGCCCATGACCATGATGAGGCCGTGGCCGACGGCGGCGAGTTCGTCGGCCATGCGGCTTAGCGGTTCGGCCGGTAGCACGGGCGTTGCAGCCTGGGGCGCGGGGGTGGTCACGTCACCGCCATGCAGCAGTGCCCGCAGCGCAGGCAGGCCCACGGTGTCGAACGCACGCAGCGGCACCTCGTCGCGCGGCAATTTGGCGAGCGCGTCGGGCATCTCATTCAGGGCCTGGCGGCCGAGCGCTTCGATGGCGTTGGCAATCGGGTCGTGGGCGCCACTGGCGTGAAACACGCCGTTGACAGCCAGCCGCTGGTTGCCCAGACCGAGCTGGCGCAGCTCTTCGGCGGTGCGCGCGGCTTCCTGCATGGGGCGCGGGTCGGGGCGTGTGACGAGCACCACGGTGGTGAGCGCGGGGTTGCTCAGCGCTTGCAATGCGGCGTTAAAGCGGGCTTCTTGCATCTTCAGGCCAGAGTGCGGGCCCAGGCACGAGGCGCCCCGGTCGTTGCCAGCCAGAAAGCCCGTCCAGGCTTTGGGCAAACTCAAAAGGCGCAGGGTGTGGCCGGTGGGCGCGGTGTCAAACACCACATGGTCGTACGCACTTTCACCGCCCTCGCCCGCCAGCAGCGCGGCAAACTCATCGAAGGCGGCGATCTCGGTGGTGCAGGCACCCGAAAGCTGTTCGCGCACGGTCTGGCGCTCGTCGTCGCTGGCGCCTGCTTCGAGCTGAGCGAGCACACGCTGGCGGTAGGCCTCGGCGGCGGTGTCGGGGTCGATGTTGAGCATCTGCAACCCTGGCACGCCGGGCACTTGCACGGGCTGGTTGGAGAGCGGCACGCCCAGCATTTCGTCGAGGTTGGACGCGGCGTCGGTGCTGACCAGCAGCACCCGCTGGCCGCCGTCGGCCAGTGCGATGGCGGTGGCGGTGGAAAGCGAGGTTTTGCCAACGCCGCCCTTGCCGGTGAAAAACAGAAAACGGGTGGCTGCGGTGGCGAAGCCGGGGAGCTTTGGGGTATTCATGTCAACAGCATGGCACACACGGCGTACATGCAGGCTGATGCCCATCAACCCCAGGAGCGGGTCAGCTCACAACTGCTGCGGCCAGAGCCGCGCCACGTGTTGCACGCGAAGTATCTGGACCATGCCGTCTTTCACCCGGTACGGGACGACATAGTTTTGATGCACCACGAGTTCGCGTGTGCCGGGCACGCGGCCAGAGCGCCCCATGGCAGGAAACTCGGCCAGACGTTCTGTTTTGGTTTTAATTTCGCCCACAAACGACGATGCGCGCACCGGGTTGTCGTGCGCGATGTGGTCGGCAATGGCTTGCAGGTTGGCCAGTGCCGTGCGGGTCCAGCGAATGTTCACGGGGCATCAGTGTCCGTGTTGAGCAAACACCGCTTGCACTTCATCGGCACTGGCAAAGTCGCCACGGTCGGCCTCATCCATACCGGCCTGAATGTCTGCAATTTGCCATTGCTCTTGGCTGACGTAGCTCCTGAGGGCTTCAACCGTCAGGAAACTTTTGGTGCGGCCTGTGGCTTGCACCAGCTGTTCCAGCTGGCTGTGCAGCTCCACCGGCAGCCGGACATTAAGGATTTTTTCAGCAGTTGGCATGGTCGTCACCTCGGTATTCATACAGCTTCAGTGTATGTCATACAAGCGTTGCACAAGCCCACACAAGTAGCTTTCTGCGTTGCAGGCCAGGGTTTAGCCGCCGGGCAGCGTCACCGTCACAGCCAGCCCGGGCGCCGCATTGCGCACCGCAAAAGTGCCGCCATGCGCCTGGGCGACCAGCTTGCACAGATACAGCCCCAGGCCCACACCGCCCTGGGCGCGGGTGCGTGCGATGTCGGGCCGGAAAAAGGGTTCGGCCAGGTGGGCCAGTTGGTCGGCTGAAACGCCTGGGCCGTGGTCGCGCACCTCGATCTGAATGCCCTGGCCCACGGCGCGCAGGTGCAGTTCGGGTGGCAGCGGCGCGCCCGCGCTGTAGCGCAAGGCGTTGTCGAGCAGGTTGCGCAGCAAGAGGCGAATGCGCGCGGCATCCAGCGCGAGCGTGGGCAGGTTGGGGTCTTGCAGCAGCGCGATGGTTGGGCGGGCCTCGGGCCGTGCAGGCTGGCGCGCCAGCACGTCGCTCACCACATCTTGGGCCAGCGGTGCCAGCGCCAACGGTTCGCGCTGCAGCGCAGCGTGTTTGGCCGACAGGCGCTCGCTCTCCAGCAAATCGCTGATCAGGCCGGCCATTTCCTGCAGGTCGCGCAACAGGGCTTCACGCTGCGGGTTCACGTCTGCTGTTTCGGGCAGCAGCTCGGTGTTGAGCCGGGCACGGGTGAGCGGGCTGCGCAGCTCGTGGCTGATGGCTAGCAGCAGCGCGCGCTTGGCTTCCAGCATCTGGTGGATGTCCTGGCCCATGGTGTTGATGGTGCTGGCGAGTTCGCCCAACTCATCGGGGCCATGCAGGCAGCGCTCAGGAATGGGCTGGCTGAAGTCGCCGGCGCCAAAGCGGCGAGCACCGGCGCCGATGGCGTCCAGCGGCTTGAGCAAGCGGCGCACATACAGCCAGGCCAGCAGCGTGAGCAGCAGCAGCGCCGTGAGCGCATAGCCAATGAGGCGCGGGCGGCGCTCGAACACCTCTTCGTTGATGCCGAACTCAATGGTGTGGCCGTCGGCTGTGCTGCGTTTCAGGATGCGCTGCCAGTCTTTGCCACCACCCCAATCTTCGCGCTGAAAGCGCTGTTCATTGGCGCGATCGTCACGCCGCCAATCGGGTACCGGTTGGTCAGGGTGCGAGGCCCAGCGGACCTGCGGCCCTTCAATGCGCACGGTCAGTGGAAGCCGCCCGGTGATGGCTTGCGCGCGCTCCACGCTGGGCGCGCCGTCGGCCGTGATGTCGCTGGCCAGCCGGTCCACATAGTCCATCAGCAGGGGCCGAGCAGCTTCGCGCCAGCCCATCGAAAAGGCCTTTTGCGCGCCCGTGACCACCACGAAGGTCATGGCTGCGGCCAGCACCAGAAACACCAGCACCATGCGCAGCTTGATGGAATGCGCCACGCGGTGTTTGGCGCGCCGCCAAGACGAGGTTTTCGGGGGTTGTTCGTCGGTCATGTGGGCAGCGCTCATGCGGCCAGGCGGCGCAGCGCGAGCGAGTAGCCCGCGTTGCGCAGGGTTTTGATGCAGTCCAGCGGCTCCAGTTTTTTGCGCAGGCGGCTGACCACAATGTCCACCGCGCGGGTGTAGAGGTCGGCCTCGTGGCCGCGCAGCTGGTTCAAGATGTCGTCGCGGCTGAACACCTTGCCAGGCTCGCGCGCCAGCATCAGCAGCAGCTCGTATTCGGTGCCGGTCAGCTCAACCTCTAAGCCTTCGCGGGTCACGCTGCGGCGCGCGGTGTCAATGACCAGGCCATCAAATCGCAAGGTGGGCGCGGCACACAGGTTCACTGCGTGGGTGTTGCCGTTGGGCTTGCGTCGGCGCAGCACGGTTTGAATGCAGGCCACCAGCTCGCGCGGCTCAAAGGGCTTGGGCAGGTAGTGGTCGGCGCCCAGCTCCAGCCCCACCACGCGGTCCATCACATCGCCCCGGGCGGTGAGCATGACGATGGGAATGTCGCTGTCTTTGCGGATGGTGCGGCAGAGTTCAAAACCGTCCATCTCGGGCAGCATCACATCCAAAATGGCCGCGTCAAACGGCTGGCTGCGCAGCAGTGCCAGGCCCTCGCTGGGGCGCGTGGCATGGGTGAGCTGCAGCTCAAAACGCTGGAAATACGTGGCCAGCGGCGGGCCGAGTTGCTCGTCGTCGTCGATCAGCAGGATGCGGTTCATGGGGCATTTTTACATGTCGGATCAATGAACCGTTGCGCCCCGGGCGCGGTGGCGCAGGACCAGGCGGCGCAGCCAATGCTGTGCCCCGCGGTCCATGCGGTCAAAGTCTTCGCCGACGTGCAGCAACACTGTCAGCAAGGGCATCGCCTGTGCGGGCTGGCGCTGCGACAGACGCGCCCACAGGTTCATGGCATGCTGACGATCAAACTGGGGGCCCCAAATCAGCGTCAACAGATCGGCGTGTGGATCACGGGTAGCCGACAGCAGCGCGGGTGCCACCGCCTGGACCTGTTGCACGATGGCACGAACGCTCGCATGGCGGGTGTGCATGGTGTTCTCCTTCAGAGCGCTGGGGTGGGGGCCGATAACCGGTTCGCCCAACGCTGCCACAGGCCTGCCACTACACCCACCGGCAACGCGAGGTAAGCCATCGTGAAGAAGGCGAACTTGACCGCTGCGAGGCTGGAATACACAAGCGCCAGACCGTCGGCAAAACCGCTGGGATCGGCCAGCATCACGAACGACACCGCGTTTTCCGCCGCATCGGCCAGCGGCGCAATGGCCGACAGCGCCGCCACACCCAGCATCCAGCGTCGGCCACGGGTTCCTGGGGCAAACAGCCGGGACACCAGCCAAAGCACCGAAACGTGCAGCACCAGCACCGTGGCGATGAAGGCGAAATCGATGAACTGCGTCTGCCAGTACACGCCCAGGGTGCCTTTTTCGATCAGGAAGGCGTACCAGCCTTTGATCTGTTGCGCATCAAACGACAGTTGGGCTTCGTGGTACGGCACCGGAAAGCCAGAGGCGGCGTAGCTGGCATTGAGCCAGGCCGTAGCGGCCAGGTTCAATGCCAGAGAGACGCCAGCGACAACGGCCAGCGTGGTGGTAGACATGCGTTCTTGCAGACCTCTGAGCATGGTGACCTCTGCGGTAGATGGATGTTTGGCCGTTCAGTCGATCAGCCCCGGCCCCACCAGCCGTGGCCGCGTTTTTCCATGCGCTCGCGCACCTGCTTTTGTTGCTCGGGGTTCAGGCTGTCGTAAAAGTCGCCGAAGGCGCTGAGCATCTTGGGCGCGTTGCCTTGCATGACCTGCATTTTCTGGTCCAGGAGGGCCTGGGCTTTGGTGCGGTCAAACTTGTCGCCGGCCACCAGCGCTTTCAGCTCGGCACGGGGGTCGGTGGTGTCGCCCCGAAAGGCCTTGCGCGAGGCGATCATCTCGTCGGCCAGCACGCCCAGCTTCTGCTTTTGTTCGGCGTTGAGATCGAGCTTGCTGCCGATCTTGTCGATGGCCTTGCCGCGCACTTCGGTGATGCGCTCGTCGCTCCAGCCCCGGGCGTGGTCGCCACGGCTGCCACAGGCGGTGAGCCCACCCAAAACGACGGTGGCGGCGGTGAGGCCAACGAGAGAGCGCTTGATCCAGGTTTTCATGATGGCGGTCCTTTCAGAACCTTGTTGAACATGTCCATCATGGTGCCCGTGCACAGCTCGTGCTGGGTGTCAGCGCGGTTGCGGTTCTTTTCGTTTTGTTTCAGCCCCTTAGGGGCAGCACCGCACCGATCAGTATGAAGATACCGCCACAAACTTGGTTGAAACGGCGACCGACGCGCTGCAGCCAGTGACGCACCCGGTGCGCCATGCTGGCAAGCAGCCACTCGGTCAGCATCTCGATAACGGCGAAGGTCCCTGCCATGATTAGAAACTGGGTGAACAGGCTGCGTGCAGGGTCGAGGAACTGCGGCAGAAAGGCGGCGAAGAACAGCAACGCTTTGGGGTTGGTCAGCGCCGCCAGCGCACCCTCGCGAAACAGCGACGCACCGGAGCGTGGGCCGGCATCGGCATGCAGTTCGGCCCCTACCGACGGGGCGCGCCAGACCTGGATACCCAGCCAGACCAGATAGGCGCCGCCGAGCCACTTCATGGCTGTGAGCCAATGGGCAGACGTCTTGAGCAACGCACCGATACCGAACATCGACAGCGCAATCACCAGCACAAAGCCCAGTGCCCCGCCCATGATGGTGAACACAGCGCGGTTGCGCCCGTGCAGTGCGCCATGGGTCAGCGCAAGCAGGCCGTTGGGGCCGGGCGAGAGCGAAAGGCCGATGGCGGCAACCAGGTAGATCAGCCAAGTATCGAGTGCCATGGGTCAGAACACCTCGGTGTCCACCTCGCTGTTGGCCTGCGCGTTGTAGCGGTCACCGTGCACGGTGTGCTGGTTGATCAGCGCCTTCAGGCGCACCAGCACATCGTTGCTGAGGGTCACGTTGACGGCGCCCAGGTCGTCCAGCAGGTGCTCCACGCTCGTGGTGCCGGGGATCGGGAGGATGTCATCACCCTGGTGCAGCAGCCAAGAGATGGCGAGCTGCGAAGGGGTGCAACCCACTTCGGCTGCGATGGCGTTGTAGGCTGGCAGCAGCTTCAGGTTGGCGGCGTAGTGGTTTGGCGCAAAGCGCGGCATGGTGCGGCGGATGTCTTTGGCGTCGAAGGCGCCCACGTCCATCGGGCCACACAAGAAACCGCGCGCCACCGGGCTGAAGGCCACGAAGCTCACGCCCAGTTCGCGGCAGGCCTGCAGCACCGCAATCTCGGGGTTGCGCGTCCAGAGCGAATACTCGGTTTGGAGCGCCGCAATGGGGTGTTCGGCGTGGGCCTTGCGCAGCGTGTGGGCCGAGACCTCGCTCAGGCCGACGCTGCGAATCTTGCCCGCACGCACCAGGTCACCCAGCGCGCCCACGCTTTCTTCAATGGGCACCTGCTTGTCCCAGCGGTGCAGGTAATACAGGTCGATCACATCGGTTTGCAGGCGCTTCAACGCGGCTTCGCAAGTGGCCTTAATCGTGTCGGGCCGGCCGTCGATCACGCGCACTTTTACGCCGTCGGCATTAGGCACGCCCTGCATGCCGCACTTGCTGGCCAGCGTGAACCGGGTGCGGTGTTTGGCCAGGTATTTGCCCACCAGCGTTTCGCTGGCCCCGAAGCCGTACAGCGCTGCGGTGTCGAAGTGCGTCACGCCCGCGTCCAGCGCGGCCAGCAGCACACGCTCGGCCTGCTGTTCCGACACAGGGGCGCCGTAGGCGTGGCAGATGTTCATGCAGCCCAGGCCGATGGCGGAGACTTGGAAAGGGCCGAGTTGGCGTTGTTGCATGGTCAAACTTTCAAAAAGACAGTGAAAAGGTTCAGGTGCGGTCGGCTTCGTCGGGCACGTCTGGCACTGCCTGCAAGAAGCGGTCAAAGTCTTGCCGACGGCCTTGGGCGGCCTCTTGGCGCAGGTAGTCCACCGTGAGGATGGACGCCAGTTTTTCGCCCGCCGCGCTGGCGATGAACTGGTTGACAGAAATGTCGTCGCGCGCGGCCAGTTCGCGGATTTTGGCGTGCAGGGAATTCGGCAGGCGGATGGTCAGGGCGGTCATGGTGTGCTCCTCAAGCGGGCCAGAAATTCGGCGGGCGTCAGCGGTTCAACGCCCAGTTGGGTGATTTTGCGGAAATCGCGAAGGTTGTGGGTGACCAGGTAGCGGCAACCCGACGCCACGGCGCACTCCAACACCATGTCGTCGTCCGGGTCGCGCAAAAACGGGCGCCACAGGTAATACACATCCTGTAAGTGGGCAATGGACGCCAAGTAGCGCAAGAAACCCCGAGCGTCCTCGGACTGCATACCCGGCGGCAGGTGTTCGGTCCGACTCATCACGTCTTGCCATTCGGTGTAGAGCGCCACGCTCAGCGCTATCTGAAAACGCGGATCGGGCAGCAACGACAGCAATTCAAAGCTGGAGCCCTGCCGCGAGCGTGTGGCTGCGACCAACACATTGGTGTCTATAACTATTTTCATGGTTACACCAGTGTAACCACTGTTTGACTGGGTGTTTGACGGCCACGCTAGCGCGCCGGGGCAGTGGACGCGGCTGCCGCTGGGGGCTTATGCGGGGGCGGGTGCGGGGGTTTGATGGTTCTGGGGTGGATGGATGGGTGCGCTGGTACCCTCACCCCGTCCCTCTCCCGCAGGCGAGAGAGGGAGTGAATACGCTCAGGCAGCGTTCAGCTGCTGCTCCAGGTTGTGCAGCACCTGATAGCAGTTGAACACCTTGCCCACGCTGGAGTTCGGCTCGCGGCCCTCTTTGATCGCGGCGAAGAACTCGCGGTCTTGCAGTTCGATGCCGTTCATGGACACGGCCACTTTCGACACGTCGATCTTTTCTTCCTTGCCGGTGAACAGGTCGTCGTAGCGGGCGAGGTAGGTCGCGGTGTCGCCGATGTAGCGGAAGTAGGTGCCCAACGGGCCGTCGTTGTTGAAGCTCAGGCTCAGTGTGCAGATGGCGCCGTTGGCGGCCTTGAGCTGGATGCTCATGTCCATGGCAATACCCAGCACCGGGTGAATCGGGCCCTGGATGGCGTTGGCCTGCACGATGGGGCTGTTGCACTGGTAGGCGAACAGGTCCACGGTGTGGGCGGCGTGGTGCCAGAGCAGGTGGTCGG
>JAUXXN010000351.1 GCA_030684755.1 Hydrogenophaga sp. | reverse complement strand
TGTCTGTGAGGGCGGGCAGATCCAGCGTGCTGTCGGGAAACTTGATGCCCTTGTCGGCCATGAGTTTTTCGCCACTGTCGCGGGCCTGCACAATCTCCAGCTCCAATTGTTGGGGTGAAGCGGTGCGCACCACGGCGCCGATGCGCCCGTCATCGAGCCACACGCGTTCGCCCTTGCGCACCTGACCCAACACCTGCGGCAAGGTGCAAGCCACGCGCAGTTCTTGGGGGTCGGGTGGCTGATCGGGGTCCAGCGGTTGGGCACACAGCAAGAGCCGGTCGCCTCGGTGCAGGCGTATGGCGGCGGGCAGCGGTGCGATACCGCCCGGGTAGGTGGTGTAGACGCGCCGCTCGTGCGGACCTTTGAGAGACAGCGGCGTTTCGGGCGTGATGTAACAAGTTTCCAGGCCTTCGGCCACGGCGCCATGGGCACCGACGCTGACCACCAGCATGCGGCGTTTTTTAGACCGCGCATCGCGCAGGTGGATTTGCTGGCCTACGTGCAAAAGGCCCAACCATTCGGCGTCCACCTCCATGCACGGGTCGGCATTGGCCGGTGCGGGTGTGCCTGCGGGCAGCAGACGCAGACGCCAGGATTCGGTGGCGAAGCCATTTTCGTCACGCACCGGCCGCAGCTTGAGCACAGAGGGCCCCATGGGCAATGGTCCAGTGCGGATTTTGGGACCACCCAAGTCCATGAGCACCTTCACCTCGCGCTGCGCAGACTTGGCGGCACGGCGCACCCGCTTGGCCATGGCCTCCCAGTCGGCGGGCTGGTCGTGGGCGCAATTGATCCGCGCCACATCCATGCCCGCTTCCACCAGGCCGCGCACCAGCGCATTGTCGGAGGCGGCTTCGCTGGCCAAGGTGACCATGATGCGCACTTTTCGCTCGCGCACCACAGGTCCCAGCAGGGCCTGGGTATGGCTGACCAGCAAAGCGGGACCCGAGACGCTGCCCACCGGCTCTTGCGACGAGTGGTCTTGCCAATCCTGCCCCGTCAGCCGGTGCAAGATGCCCAGCACTTTGTCCACATTCGCCAACACATGCGACTCGGCCCGGCCCAACGAAGACACGCCCAGCCAAGCCAGCTGGCTCTGCAGCTCGCGCAGATCGGTGGCGCGCAGGGCCAAAAAATGCAACAGGTTGCGGGCGCTCTCTCGCTGGTGGGGCGCTACAAGCGCCAAGGCGTCGGCAAAGCGTTCTTCACTGAGCAGCATGGCACCGCGCAAGGCCCACAGCTGCTCGATCAGCTGCAGACACACACGGCGGTCCCAAGGGGCGGGTGTGGGAGGTGGTTGAACGGAGGGACTCGGCGCTTGTTTTTTGACCATGCCCATTTTTAAGACAACAGGGTTTCAGTTTCATGTCAAAAACACAAACAACTGACTCGGGGTTCGGCGGGTTTTTTACGCTGCCATGCTTGGGAATGCGGATGGCACGAGCACAAAGTCCAACGCTGCGCACACGGCCACGACTTGCGCGGTGTTGCACTGCTCGGGTGTGGCGCGCGGGCTGTCGGGATAGACCTCGGTGGTGGTGGTGTAGCGCGCACCGGTGATACCGGCACACAGGCCCAGCGCCTTGAGCGGGTAGCGGATAACCCCGCGTGCCACAGCGGGCGAGCCAAGAATCTCTCCACGGTTGTCGGTGGGGGCGATGTGGGTAACGCGCTCCACCGCGTTGATGATGGCCTGCTGAAACGCGGGCTGCGGGTTTTCGGTGTCGTCCACCAGGTAAAACCCATCGGGAATGCTGCCGGGTACAAAGGGCTGGCCGTCGCGAGCGGCCAGCGCGGGGCGGAACTCGGACTCATCGGTGTCGGTGGTTTCGTGCAGGTCGATGTGGGCGACGAACCGACCCAGCAACGGTGCCACCAAGCGCAACAGCGCGTCGGCTTCTGGTGCAAGGCCCGCCGCCTTGAACGAGCGGTTGGGGTCCACGGCGTCAAAATTCCAGCGGTGGATGCGCTCGTAACCCCACGGGCTGACACAAGGCACCACCAGCAGGTTGACCCGGCCCACATAGGCCCGGGCATGTTGCGCCAGAAACTGCAGTGCGCCGTGCACGCCACTGGTTTCGTAGCCGTGCACGCCGCCCGTGACCAGCACACCCGGCAAGCCCGGCTGCCACGCAGCGGGGCAAACGGCAAACAGTGGGTACCGATCCGTCGGGTTTTGCTCGTCACCGCAAACCACTTCACCGTAGGGCAACACCTCAAAGTGCGGGCGCAACTGTTGCAGAGGAAGCAACACATCGTCGGCGTAGCTGCGCTGGCGCCGCTGCTGGGCGCGCCAAGCGGCCACATCGGCGGCGCTCCAAGGCTGGCCGGGGGTGCTCATGGGGTTGCGGGTTTGAACAGTCATGGCTGGGTCGCGTGAAAGGGGTGGTGAACGGAAAGCTGCCTCAAGGCGTCAGCATTGTGTGGAAGAAAGACAGGAAACCCAGCGCACCGCATCAGGCCTTGCGTGTTGGTCATCTCAAACCAACGCTGCAGACAGGTCTTGCAGGCGTTGGTGCGCCTCGCTGTGGCGGTCCAACAGCAGGTTGCGCTTGGCACTGAGGTAGTGGGCGCTGAACACATCGAGCCAGGCGCTGAGTGTGTGGGCGGCGTGCAGTTCTCCGGCCAGCGCCAGGCACAGCGCAGCCACCTCGGCGGTGCAAAACTGGTCTTCGCGGGACGAGCGGCGCAAGCGGTAGCCCGACACTTGGCCCGGGTTCAGGCTGAGCACGGGCAGGCCATCCAGATAAGGGCTTTTGCGGAACATTTTGCGAGCCTCCGACCAAGTGCCATCAAGCAGCACAAACAGCGGTCGCTTGCCGCTGTGCGCCGGGCCGGTCTCTGGACTGTTGCACGGCCACAGCTGGGTCACCACGCGTTGCGGCTCAACATACTCCGCCGGAAAAACCAAATAGGGTTGCCACTGCGGGTCGGCCAGCAAGGCCAGCAACGCGGGATCGACGGCGGTGCGCGACCAGCCAAACGCAAAGGTGTCGTCCACCAGATCGGCAATCAGCCAGCCGGTGTTGCTGGGCTTGAGGGCTTCAATGTCGCCCATGATCAAGCACACGCCCGAGCGCACCGCCGCTGGCGGGCGCAGCGCGCACACGCAGTGACTTGCCGCCAACCGCCAACCCAGGCAGCGCCCGCCACCCGAACCTCGGGCCAGGTAGGGCTTGGAACTGGCCGCCAGACGCGCCAGGCGCAAACGCGCAACGGCATGGCTCATGCAGCCCCGCCAAGGGAGAAAAAGTCACGGAATGAACAAGAGAACATGCGTCGACTGTATGCGCAGCGGTGTTCTGTTAAAAAGCTTGCTTTCCACTCTGGCCGCTCACCATGCCGCTGCACCCCGCTCCTGCGTGCGTTGAATCGCCCAGCCTGCCCCCCACTCACCCCCGGATTCACTGGACCACGCCCGAAGGCGTGGCCGCTTCGGCGCGCTGGCGCTCCGAACGCGGCGCCCCGGCGCCGCAGCGGGTGGTGATGGCCGACGACACCACCACCGCCGACGCAGCCTACCGGCTGGCCTGTGCTGGCACCGCCTTGCTGTGGCAAGGCGACTTTCACAACGCCCGCCAACTGCTGCAGGCCATGGCCCGCCGTTGCGACGCCACGCCAGTGCGCAAACAGCGCAAAGCAGCCCAGCCAGTGGCCGAGCACAGCGCGGGGCCAGCGGGGGCTGAAGCGTTTCACAAGCACCGCCAAGCGCAGGCGCAGCGGGCGCGCACGTTGGGCATGGTGCTGCTGCGTTTTGAACCCGACCACACGCTGAACCTGCGCCGCGCACCCGATGTGCAGCTGGCCTGCACCCACGCCTGGGGCGCACCCACACCAGGCGATGGCGATGCGGTAGCCTCATTGCGCGAGTTGCTGGGTTTCACCAGCGCACAAGAATGGCGCCGCGTGGGGGTAGAAATTGCCGCGCTGGGCGCCGCACCCCACAACCGCGTGTTTCCGCACTACGGCGTGTTTTCGCCGGTGCGGGGCGAATACATCGACCTGGTGGCC
>JAUXXN010000347.1 GCA_030684755.1 Hydrogenophaga sp. | reverse complement strand
GGTCTGTGCTTCGGCCACCACCTGCACGTCGGGCGCATCGGCCAGGATCTGCTTGAGCCCTTCGCGAACGATGCGGTGGTCGTCCCCGATCAGCACGCGGATGGTTTCGGGCAGGGTGTCAAACACGGTGGTCAAGTGGTGGCTCCATCCGGCAAGGTGAGCGTGAGGCACATGCGCGTGCCCCGTCCTGGTGCGCTGGTGATGTGCACATCGCCCCCGAAATGGCGGGCCCGTTCGCGCATGCCCATCACGCCATAGGCGTCAGCCGCTTCAAAGGCCTGCGCCGGCGCGCCAACACCATTGTCCTGCACCGCCAGACTCAGCACACGCCCCTGCACCCCGATGGACACGGCCAGGTGCCTCGCCTGCGCGTGGCGGCCCACGTTGCTCAGCATTTCCTGAAAGATGCGAAACACCGCCATGGCCAACGGCTCCGGCGGCTCGGGCACGCCGTCTGCGTCCAGGCACCAGTCCAGCGTCATTTCGGCCGACTGCACAAACTCTTGTGCCTGCCATTCCAGCGCGGCCCACAGGCCCTGGTGGTCGAGGATGCTGGGGCGCAGGTCGGTGATGATGCGTCCCACGTTGTCCACCGCTGTCTCGATCAGGGGGCTCATGCCTTGGCACTTGCAGCGCATGCGCTCGCGCATGTCGCCCGCCGCCTCGGGGCTGCGCTGGGACTGTTCGGCCAGGCGCTTGTCCATCCAGTTCACGTCCATTTTGAGCGCCACCAGCAGGCTGCCCAGCTCGTCGTGCACCTCGCGCGCAATGCGGGTGCGCTCGTCTTCACGCACGGTTTCAGACCAAGCGGCCAACTCACGCACCTGCTTCAATGCCGTAGCCAGTGCGAGCGTGCGCTCACTCACGCGTTCTTCCAGCTCATCTTTGGCGCGCTGTAGCGCATCAGCCGCGCGCTTGCGCTCGGTGATGTCCACAAACGTAACCACCGCACCGCGCACCTCGGTGCCGTCCAAAATAGGGTGGCTGGAATACTCCACCGGAAAGGCCGTACCGTCGCGGCCCCAGAACACCTCACTGTCGATGCGGCAAGGCAAGCCTTGGCGAAAGGCGTTGAAGATGGGGCACTGCGCCTCGGGGTATGAAGAGCCGTCGGCCCGGGCGTGGTGGGTCAGGTCGTGCATGTTGCGTCCCATCAGCTCGGCGGGTTCAAAACCGATCATGCGGGCACCGGCCTGATTGATGAATACGCACAAGCCGTCCAGATCCACGCCATAGATGCCCTCGCCGGTGGAGGCGAGCAACAACGCCAGCGGGTTGCGCCATGCCTCGGCGGCTGGCGTCTGTGGGCGGCTGAACAAAGCGCGGGCATCGAGGGGCATTCACCACACAAGCAATCGATGTGCCAAAGCGCTGTGTGTTTTACCCCATGGGCACGGCAACAGCGGCACAATGCTTGTTTACAGCCCCTCCATCTGCCCAACACACCATGGCTCTGCTCGACAAACTGTTTGGCGCACGCAACGCGAAGAATGCGCCCGATTCACGCCAGTCCGTCCACAGCGAGGCGGAGCAAAGTGGCTCGTCCAGTGCCCACGAAGCCGCCCGCCTGCTGCGCGCACCCACCGCGCTCATGCAGCTCAGCGAAGCCGAAGCGCTGACCATCGTCGGCTTCATGACACCGCACCGTTTCACCAGCGGCACCGTCATCATCCGCCAGGGCGAAGCCACCGACACCGGCTTCATGGTGCTGGTGTTGGACGGAGAAATCACGGTGGAGAATTTGATCGGGCACCGCGTCAACCCGGTCACGGTCAACGTGTTGGGGCCGGGCAGCCTGATTGGTGAAATGGCGCTGGTGGACGGCGCAGCCCGCTCAGCCACCTGCACCGCCAGCACCGATGTGCATTGCGCCGTGCTCACGCGCGATGCGCTGGAAGCGCTGATTGCCAAACGCCCGGCCACCGCAGCCAAACTCATGACCGCCGTGGCACAACGCTTGGCAGAACGGCTGCGCGAAAGCATCCACAAACAGCAGATCTACAGCAAGCTGCTTCAGTCCTTGCAAGAGGAGCTGGACGCGCTGATGCCCACACCCGATAGAAAACGTTGAATCTGGGCTGGACAGCGTTGCACAGACTGCGACCTCATTCCAGCAATTCGATTTCTCCGTAGTGCAAGCGAAGAAAACCACGGGATTCCAGCGTCTTGAGTGCCTTGTTCACGCTTTGACGGCTCACGCCCAACATGCGGGCCAACACTTCTTGTCCTAAGCGAATGCGACGGCGAGGCGCTCCACGGCTGCCATACCCTTGAGCCAACAGGCAAAGCCTGCGCTGGATCCGCTCCTCCAGCGGCAGCAAAGCCAGCTCCTCCAACACCACAAAAGTCACCCGCAATTTTTGGCACACCAGCCGCGCGAGCTCTCGCCAGTGTTCTGGATGCGCATCCAGCCAGTCCAGCAATGGGCGGCGTGGCACCACCAGCACGCGTGTTTCGCCGTCGGCCACAGCGTTGTGCGTGCGGGGCAAACCGTCAATCAACCCGATTTCACCAAACCATTGGTAGGGTTCTAAATAAGCCAGCTCAGCGTGCTGCCCATCGGCACTGATCGCTCCGATATAAAGACCACCAGCCATCACACAACACAAACCGTCAGCCGAATCACCGCGCGAAAACAACGACTGTCCATGCTCCAGTTGCCGCAGCAGCCCCAGTCGAAGCAGCACATCTTGCAGCTCGTTGGAGCAAGCGGCAAACCATTCATCGCTGGCCAGTGCAGCCCGCCATGTGGGCAGTAGCGATTCCGATGTGGGCATGGGGGTTCACAACAACCCACCGCACAAGGGCGGGATTGTCGAAATTTTGACAGACAGCCTGCGGTATTGCGCGCATTCTTGCCGCTCCCGCACAAACACACCGGAGACCCACATGGACCAAGCCACCCACCAACTGGTGCAATACGCCCGCTACCACCGCGACCCACGCAACATAGCCACCCATTTCATAGGTGTCCCGCTCATCGTTTTTGCCGTGGCGGCCCTGCTGGCACGGGCGCAGTTTGACATCGGAGAACTCACTGTGGGCGCCAACTGGGTGCTCTGGGCTGTGGCGGTCGGGTGGTACCTCAAACAAGGGCAACGCTCACTGGCTTTGATCACCGCCCTGGTGCTGGCCGTGCTGGTGGCCTTAGCAGACCCCCTGGGCACGGCACCATTGAACGCATGGCTCGCCTGGAGTTTGGGCATTTTTACAATAGGTTGGGCATTTCAGTTCGTCGGCCATTTCTGGGAGGGCCGCAAGCCAGCCTTCATGGACGACCTTCGTGGACTGCTGATCGGACCTCTGTTTGTAATGGCCGAACTGGCATTTGCACTGGGTACGTGCCGAGCCTTGCGCGCCGATATCGAAGCCGCTGCCGGTCCCGTGCAGCGGCGCACACCGGCTGATCAGCGCCCGGTGTGAGTACCGAGCGCGACCTTGCGCCACAGGTCAATGTGTTGGCGCACAACGCTCAACCCGTTGACCCGCGCCCAGCAGCGCACACCCTGAGCGCTGCGCTTTCCCCGAACTTCAGGTGTTGGGCGCCGTCTTGGCGATCCAGACCATGGTGATGTCCTGCACGCCCATCACCACAACCAGCGATACCGCCACCGGAATCTTGAAAATGTCGATCAGCATCATCTTGGTGCCGATGAACACCAAGATCACGGCCAGGCCATAGTTCAACAGGTGGAAACGGCTGGCTGCGGCCTGCAGCAAAAAGAACATGGCGCGCAGGCCCAGAATGGCAAACACGTTGCTGGTCAGCACAATGAACGGGTCTTTGGTGATGGCGAAAATGGCGGGAATCGAATCCACCGCAAAGATCACGTCGGTCATAGCCACCAGGGCAATCACCATCAGCAGCGGCGTGGCGATGCGCTTGCCGTTCTCAACGGTGAAGAACTTCTCGCCGTCGTACTCCTTGCTCACCGGCATGACCCGGCGCAGCAACTTCAGGGCCGGGTTGTCGTCCAGGTTGGATTCGGAATCCGCACCCATCCACATTTTGACGCCGGTCAGGATCAGGAAAGCGCCGAACACATAAAGGATCCAGTGGAATTGGTCCAGCAGCCAGGCACCCACCAAAATCATGATGGTGCGCAACACGATTGCGCCCAAGATACCGATCATCAGCACCCGTTTCTGGAACGTCGGCGGCACCGCGAAGTAAGTGAAAATCAGCAGAAAGACAAAGATGTTGTCCACCGCCAAGCTCTTCTCGATCAGGTAGCCGGTGAGGAATTCCAGCGCTTTTTCGTTGGCGACGTCGACGGACCCCGTCATATCTTTGACGGCCCACCAGAACAAGGCGTTGAATACCAGACTGACCGCCACCCAGGCCAACGACCAATACAAGGCCTCCTTGACGCCAACCTCGTGGGCGCCCTGCTTGGAGAGCACGACAAAGTCGACAAACAGTGCAACGAGC
>JAUXXN010000346.1 GCA_030684755.1 Hydrogenophaga sp. | reverse complement strand
GTCTTGCGGCAAAGCGCCCAACGGAATTTGCACAACCTGAACGGCACTCACCATCACCGATATACCGGTGCACACCAACAAAAGCATCATCAGCGGCACTGGCCGGGAAAAGAAAAAGATCATGTCCCATGCACCTTGTTGGCAGGCTTCGATCGCCACAAATTCAGCAACCCTTGGCGTGGCGCTGCAAACCTTTCCATGTCAGCGTTGACACCCAGCTTGCGCGCAATACAGTCGCTCAGCATCGGCCCGCCGCTCGCAGCAAAGCATTGCACGATCCACCGGCGTTGCTGCCGGACTGGCCCGTGGCAGCAGGCGCTTGCTGGCCACCACGAACTTGCGTACCCACCATGGCGGTACAAATGGCGTCGGAATGCGGTATTTGGCCAAAACTCATGGCTTTCTGAAATCCGGTAGCCCCATACAAGTAGCAGCGGTAATGAGCACCGTCGCGCGTTTTGACGGTGTAGTTGATGCGACCACCGGTTTCCTCGGTGCGATCACCGATGGTGAACTGACCCACAGACCGACCAATGGCCTGCCCGGTCCGTTGCTCAAGACCACTCTGGTCTATGGTGGCAGCACAGCCGGTCAGGAGCATCAAGGCGGTGACCATGGGGGTGATGCGTCTCAGGTGTATCAATGGCTGCATAGATTGTTTTTGTTGGTTTGGTTGATTTGGTTGGCGGTTCTACAGGTGTTTCATGGGGTTTTTCGAGCAAAGCAGTAGTCGTCAGGCACAGAGGCAAGACTTCTAGTCACCGCTGAGAGCGATGGTTGGATAGACGGAATTTCGTCGCCCAGCAAGCACAGTTGGCTGCCTGAACGCAAGGTCCAAATGGCACCTGAACGGGTACCCGTCACTGCCAGGAAAACACCCCAGTGGGCCGCCAAACCCTGGGCTGCCTCAGCCCGAGAGAAAGTCACGGTGCCCAGCTTGGTGGGGCCAACCAATACCGAAGCACCCGCGCAATCACCCCCAACGAAGCTCAACACGCCTTCATCGTGATCCATCGTGTTTTGGTCCGTGATGCGAGCACGAAGAAATTTTTTAAACGATTGATTGCCTGCTTTTACGCAACCCTTTTGGACCCAATCTCCCGCCATGGCGGTCAGGGCAGGCGTCGGCGTATTGCCGCCGTTTGGTGGGTCGTCGCCACCGCCACCACCACAGGCACTTAAGACCAGTCCTACAAAAACGAGCATGGCCCCTGCAGGTAAACGGGCACGGCCGAGCAAAGCCGAATAAATCAGCATGAAATCTCCTGTATCGAATGGAATGGGAAAAGGAACCGCCAACCCGTTTCAAGGGGGCGAACGTCTTGTCTTGAAAGGAAGCAAAACGCCTTTCTGCTGCACCTGAACCTGGGCCAGCTTGCGCGCAACAATGAAGACCCGGATGTCCTTGCCCCGGGTGCCGTGGCGCTCGACCGACAAGATTTCCATACCCTGTTCAGCCATGGCCGACTGCAGTCGATCGCTGTGGAAACTCAACACATGGGGGGCTTTTCCGATGACGCGCATCAACGGCAGCGCAAGGCGAGGAATGAGAGGATTCATTTCAGCGATGCAGGGTGTTTTGGAAATCAACAAGCCACCCGGCCGCAAGGCCTGCACCGCCAACTGCAGCGCATGATCGAGATCGCTCACCAGATGCAACAGATTGAATGCCATCAAAGCATCGAAGACGCCCGATCCAAAAACCGGTGCGTCTGCGTCAGCCACCTCGAAACTCAATTGCGGCACAGGCTGAGCAGCCAGCTTCTGGCGGGCGATGGAGATCATGTTGGTCGAAAGATCGGTTGCCAACC
>JAUXXN010000339.1 GCA_030684755.1 Hydrogenophaga sp. | reverse complement strand
CTCTTGGATGGCGATGGTGAAATTGGGTTGTGTGAGGTTGTGCAAGACGATGCGACCTGATTTGGCTTGTTCGATGCAAAACTGCTTGAACGAGCCAAACACCTGCTTGACGTCCAGGCCGGGGAACAACACCTTCAGGCGCAGCGCCACCCGAGAAGCCACCATCGTCCCGCCCTCCACCTGAAGCGATCGCAGCGTGGCGAGCAGGCACTCGGTAGGGTCTTTGTCTGGCGCGCTTGCCGTGGTCGAGCCCTCTGGGCTGGTGCCACGTTGGTTCTCGGGCTGTTCGGGGGCTGCCTTTGGCGCGAAGTAGCCCGAGGACGCACCGGGGAGAGCCGGGGATTGCGTAAGGGGCACAGAAGGCGCAGGCGACGCATCCATGGACACCAATTGCGGGTCTGGTGCCAATACGGCCGCTGCCGCAGGCTCTGTCTTGGGCGCTGGCGTCTCTGTTGGCCTGGGGCTCACCCAGTCCTCGTGGAACAAGAACATATCGCAGGCATGGCGGTAATCCTCGTTCACATTCGATCGCCTGGGGCCACAGCCGATGACCACCTTGCCATGCTCGCGGGCGTGGTTGAACAGAGGGATGAAATCCCGGTCGTTGGACACCACCACGATGTGGGTGATCTCCGGGCGTTGATGGATCAGGGCGACGGCCTCCACCACCAGCCGAATATCGGCGGAATTTTTGCTGTAGCTGGTGGGACGGTGGGGAATGTCGAGGTGGTCAACCTGGTGCGCTTGCAACATCCGGCGGATGCGGTAGGGGTTGAATGCCGGTGCAGGCAGGCTAGAGACATCGCCAAACGAGCGCTTGATCTGGACACGACCGTGGTATTTGCTCAGGTGATCAAGCACAGGGTCGATGTCAACCGGCACGCCCATGTCGGCGCAGTAGCCCGCAAAGTTCTCGATATCGATAAAGACAGCCAGTCGGTGCGAGGGGTGGGGTTGCAAGGTAGGGGGGAGAAATTCGGGTTCAAGTGTGCTCATTGGCAATGAGTGTAGTGGTGCGCTGTTGTGCGCAGCGTGCACAAATCAAGGATGTTTTCATTTTTTGGTGGATTTCATCTTGGCTGACCGCGCTGCACGCATCAAGGGCGCCACCAACTCGGGCATGGCCCACAGCAGGGACTGTGTTGACGTGGCACAGCGGCACAGCGGGCCTTGGGCTGGTGCGGTTGCGGCCTGCCAGTCGATGTGGAGACGTTTCACCACGCACTGCACCCACCCCGCCGAAGCTGATGGGCAGGTAACATGCCTAGATGAACCGACTCCAAGCCCAGTACCAGCGCCTGTATCTGCCAAGTACCGCCCCTGCACCCGGCGCGGCAACCGCGCACCCAAGCAAACCCGAACAGATTTCTGAAGACACCGTGCGCGCTCTGGTGCTGGCGCTGCGCAACCCCGCCGACTGGGACACCCTGGCCCCCATTTGGCGCGGCGTGCAGGCCGATCTGGCCTGGCCTGCACCGGCCATTGCGGTGAACGGCGTGGACGCCTTCGAACTCTGGTTTTCGCTCGCCCAGCCTGTACCGCACGTCGAGGCTATCGCTGTCCTTAATCATTTGTGCCAGCGGTATTTGCCCAACGTGAAGCACGAGCGCCTGCCGCGCTGGCCCAGCCTGAACGCCGCTGCGCTGCTGGCTCCCGAGGCTGGGCGCATACCCGCGCTGCACCCCGACACGGGCCGCTGGTCCGCCTTTGTCGCCCCCGATCTGCCCGCCGTTTTTGGCAACGATCCATCGCTCGACTTTCCGCCCAACGAAGACGCCCAAGCCGAACTGCTCAGCCGCCTGGGGTGCATAAATCAGGACGACTGGCAGGCGGTAGTGGCTACCATGCAGCCCGTGCGTGAGGTTGCGCCTGTGGCGCCCGCCGTGGCAGAGGCCGCATCCGTGGCGCCCACGCTGCGGTCCGTTGTAGCGTCTGCGATGGAAACCGCCCGCGCGGCCAGCCCGCACCATGCCGAGCTGGTTGGCCCCTATGATGACCCGCACCAGTTTTTGCGCGATGTGATGAACGACAGCAGCGTACCGCTGGCTCTGCGGCTGGATGCGGCCAAGGCGTTGTTGAGGTGAAATGTGTGGTTTAAAGTCAGGTTACGATCTGATGCGGCCTGTTACGTCCGTCGGTATCTGAGGCTCAACCCCCTGTTTTGTCCCAGGTCTTTCCAGTGCGTTTGCCGTATTGAGCCCGAATGTATTGCGGGACTGAACCGACCGCTGAGCAGCTTGGGGTT
>JAUXXN010000314.1 GCA_030684755.1 Hydrogenophaga sp. | reverse complement strand
GACTCGGTGAAGCTCGGCCACTACCTTGACCGCGTGCTGCACGACGTGCTGGAGCACATCGAGCTCTTCATCGCGCAAGACGAAGACGACGAACACCGCCTGGCTGCGCTGGAGCAACTGCTGATGTGCTACCAGGTCAATGTGGTGGTGGACAACAGCGGCCTGGGCGGTGCGCCGGTGATCGTGGAAGACAACCCGGTCACCCATGCGCTGTTTGGCAGCATCGAATACCAGGCCGAAGAAGACGTGTTGATGACCGATTTTTCGCGCGTGCGCGCTGGCAGCCTGCTGAAAGCCCACGGTGGCTTTTTGCTGCTGCACCTGCGCGACCTGCTCACCGACCCGCAAGCCTGGGAAAAGATGCGCCGTTACCTGCGCAGCGGGCGTGTGCAGATTGAAGAACCGGGCGCAGCGCTCATGCCCATGGCGGCCGTGTCGCTGCAGCCCGAGGCGGTGGACGCCGACGTCAAACTCATCCTGATCGGGTCGGTGGAGCACTACTACGCACTGCAAGAAGGCGACCCGGAATTGGCCCGGCGCTTTCGCGTCAAGGTGGACTTTGCGGAAAGTTTCGCCGCCACCGACGACACCCGCCAAGCCACCGCCGTGTTTGTGGCCCACACCTGCCGCAAACATGGCCTGCCGCCCCTGTCGGCTGCGGCCGTGGCCCGGTTGCTGGAAGATGCACACCGCGAGGTGGACGACCAGGTTCGCCAAAGCGCCATCTTTGCGCGCACCGAAGCCCTGGTGGCCGAAAGCGCCGCGCTGTGCCGAAGCAGGGCAGCCACTTGCGTGGAAGCCGCCGACGTGGAAGCCGCGCTGGCCGCGCGCCGCCTGCGCCACGACTACCCGGAACAGCGCCTGCGCGAATCGATTGCCGACGGCGAGCGGCTGATTTCTTGCCACGGCAGCGAGATCGGCCAGATCAACGGTCTGACGCAGATCGACCTGGGCGATTGGCGCTTTGGCCTGCCGGTGCGCGTGAGCGCGCGCACCCACGCCGGCAACGAGGGGCTGCTCAACATCGAGCGCGAGGTCGATTTGTCCGGCCCCATCCACGACAAAGGCGTGCTGATTCTGCACAGCTACCTGACCGCCCTGTTTGGCCACTTGGCGCCGCTGGCGCTGAACGCCTCCATCGTGTTTGAGCAGGAATACCACGGCGTGGAAGGCGACTCGGCCTCGTGCGCCGAGCTGTTTGCGGTGCTCTCTTCGCTGGCGGGCGCGCCGCTGCTGCAGGGCATCGCCGTGACCGGCGCGCTCAACCAGCACGGCGAGGTGCTGCCGGTGGGTGGCATCAACGAAAAAATTGAGGGCTGGTTTCGGGTGTGCGAGGCCGCCGGGCTGGACGGCCAGCAAGGCGTGCTGATTCCGGCACGCAACCTGCGCCACCTGATGCTCGACCCCGCCGTGGTGGAGGCTGTGGCGCAAGGCCGCTTTCACATCCACACCGCCGCCCGGGTGGACGACGGGCTGGCGCTCATGACTGGCATGGCCAGCGGCCTGCCCACGGCACCGGGCGAGCCCGTGGTCTACGCACCAGACAGCGTGCTCGGGCACGCCGCCCACACCCTGCTGGCCTACCGCCGCGCCTGCCAGCGCGCAGGGGCCGCAGGGCGCTCGCGGCGCAACCGGCCCTGAAACAGCGGCGACCCCCCGCCCGGCAGGGCCTGTTCAGGGGAACCTCTGGGACGGGTGGTGTTCCCATGGGCTGGGTTTTTCAATGCTGGAACACCCCACCCTTGCAACCGAGAGAAAAGGAGCCTCTGCTGATGACTTGGTCCACCCCCACCCGACGCCGCCTTACAGCTGCCAGCCTGTGCATCGCTGCGCTCTGCGCCAGCCCCCTGCTGCAAGCCCAGCCGGCCCAGCAAATGGTCAGTGTGAGCGGCAGCACGCTCAACATGCGCAGCGGCCCCGGCACCAACGCGCCCGTCTTGTGGGAGCTGAAAAAAGGGTACCCGCTGCAGGTCACGAAACGCCAAGGGAACTGGTTGCAGGTGCGCGATTTCGAGGGCGATACCGGCTGGGTGGCGCGCTCGCTGACCGGCCAAGCGCCCCACCACGTGGTGAAGGCCAAGGTGGCCAACATCCGCAGCGGGCCGGGCACGCAGCACCGCCTGGTCGGCAAGGCCGACTATGGCGAGGTGCTGAGAACCCGCGAAAAACAGGCCGACTGGGTGCGGGTGGACCGCGCCGAAGGCCCGGACGGCTGGATCGCCAAATCGCTGCTCTGGGGTTGGTGATGCCTTGAGGCTAGAAAAAAAGCGGCGTGCTCCCCGAGCCCGCCGCTTTTTTGGGGTATCGAGCCGTACCCGATCAGAACGCAAACACGTGTTTAGGAGCCCGGCGTTCCGGTTGCCGTCTCCGGGTTGGGCGGAACGATGGCGCCAATGATGTCGCTCATGCTCAGCGTGCCCAGGTGCTTGCCCTTGCTGGTCACCACATTGGCAGCATCCTTGTTGTCGGCGCTCAGCAGCCGGGCCACTTCCTCAATCACCAGGCTCGGGTCCACATCGGGGCCGTCCACGCGGGTTCCCGGCACCATCAGCGTGCGCGAGCGGATCACCCGGCCGCGGTTCACATCGCGCACAAAGCTGGCGATGTAGTCGTTGGCGGGCTTCAGCACAATCTGCTGGCCGGTGCCCTGCTGCACCACCTCACCGTCGCGCAAGATCGCAATGCGGTCGCCCAGGCGCAAGGCCTCGTCCAGGTCGTGGGTGATGAACACCACGGTTTTGCCAATTTCTTGTTGCAGGTCGAGCAGCACGCTTTGCATGTCGCTGCGGATCAGTGGGTCCAGCGCCGAAAACGCCTCATCCATGAGCAAAATGGGCGCGTCGTTGGTCAACGCCCGAGCCAGGCCCACGCGCTGCTGCATGCCGCCCGATAGCTGGTTGGGGTAACTGTCTTCGTAGCCCTTCAGGCCCACACGCTCAATCCAGCGCAAGGCATTTTCTCGGCGCTTCTTGGGCTTGATGCCCTGCACCTGCAAGCCGTATTCGGCGTTTTCCAGCACGGTGTAGTGCGGAAACAGTGCAAAGTTCTGAAAAACCATGGCGGTCTGCTCGCGGCGAAAACGCAGCAACTCACTCTGGCTCATCTTCACCACGTCCACCTCACGCCCGTCCACCGGCACCAGCAACTCACCCGCCGTGGGGTCGATCAGGCGGTTGATGTGGCGAATCAGCGTGCTCTTGCCGGAGCCCGACAAGCCCATCACCACCTGAATGCCGCCCGCTGGCATGTCGATGTTGATGTCGCGCAGGCCCAGCACATGGCCGTGCACATCGCGCAGCTCCTGCTTACTCATGCCTTGCTGCACAGCCTCCAGGTGCTTGTCGGGCGTGGGGCCAAAAATCTTGAAGAGGTGGCGAATGGAAATGCCCACAGGCGCTGCCTGCGGGTTGGCAGACGGCACGGCGGTTTGTAGGGAGTCAACCATGCACAACCTCCAGGTGCCGCTGTAACCGCTTGCCATAGGCCTGCGACACACGGTCAAAAATAATGGCAATGCCCACAATGGCCAGGCCGTTGAGCACCCCCAGCGTGAAGTACTGGTTGGAAATGGCTCTGAGCACCGGCTGGCCCAGGCCTTGCACACCGATCATGGAAGCGATCACCACCATGGCCAGCGACAGCTTGCTGGTCTGGTTGACGCCCGCCATGATGGTGGGCAGCGCCAGCGGCAACTGCACCTTGCTCATCTTCTGCCAAGTCGACGCACCAAAAGCGTCGGCCGCTTCCAGCAGGTCTTTGCTGACCAAGCGAATGCCAAGATTGGTGAAGCGGATCACCGGCGGAATGGCGTAGATCACCAC
>JAUXXN010000301.1 GCA_030684755.1 Hydrogenophaga sp. | reverse complement strand
CTTTCATCATGGTGGCTAACTGGCGTGTGAAGATAGCAATGTCTTTGGGCTTGATGCGCTTGCCCGATGCCATTCGTCTTTTTTTCACCTTGCTGGGAACGATGCCTTGGCGGCGCAAGGCCGCCAGCACTTGGTTCTCACCCCCCGCACGCGTTTCACCACGAACAGATTTCCCGTTGCGGTCCTTGCCTTCCCATTCGAAAACAAAGTCTTTGATGCTTTTTGATGCAGCGGTTGCCATGGTGTCCTCGGAGTGTTGTGTCTAGCGCTGCATCACTCGTTGGTGACGCTGAGCACTTCTTCCAATGAAGTCATGCCCTGTCGAACTTTGAGCAAGCCAGATTCACGCAGTGTGCGAACCCCTTCTTTGCTGGCCTGCTGGGCAATATCCAAGGCGCCACCACCACGCAGAATGATGCGTTGTATTTCTTCAGAAATCGGCATCACTTGGTAGATGCCAACACGGCCCTTGTAGCCGTTGTTGCAGGCTGAACAGCCTACAGGCTTGTAAGGGGTCCAAGTCCCATCAAGATCCTCGCTTTTGTATCCCGCATCGATCAATGCCTTTCGCGGTACGTCCAGGGGAGTCTTGCAATTCGGGCACAAGCGACGAGCCAAACGCTGGGCCGTGATCAAAATCACGCTCGATGCGATGTTGAATGGGGCAATCCCCATGTTGATCATTCGGGTGAGTGTGGTGGGAGCATCGTTGGTGTGCAGTGTGGAGAGCACCATGTGACCCGTTTGCGCCGCCTTGATTGAAATGTCGGCGGTTTCCAGGTCGCGAATCTCACCCACCATGATCACGTCTGGATCTTGGCGCAGAAAAGCTTTCAAAGCTGCTGCAAAGGTAAGCCCGGCTCTTTCGTTGACATTGACTTGGTTCACACCTGGCAAGTTGATCTCCGATGGGTCTTCGGCCGTTGAGATGTTGATGCCAGGTTGGTTCAGGAGGTTAAGACAGGTGTAAAGAGAGACGGTTTTGCCTGAACCGGTAGGCCCCGTGACCAATACCATGCCGTAAGGACGCACGATGGCTGTCATCAACCGCTCTTTTTCCTCAGGCTCATAGCCCAGCGCCTCAATACCCAGCTTGGCGCTGCTCGGGTCCAGGATACGGATGACGATTTTTTCACCAAAGAGGGTGGGCAGTGTGCTGACCCGGAAGTCGATCACCCGGTCTGGGCCAATCTTGAGCTTCATTCGTCCGTCTTGAGGTACCCGCTTTTCTGAGATATCCATCCGAGAAATCACCTTGATACGGGAAGCCAGTTTGTCCTTGATGGCAATCGGTGGAGACGCGATTTCGCGCAGCTCGCCGTCCACACGGAACCGCACCCGGTAGGTATGCTCATAAGGCTCAAAGTGCAAATCGGATGCGCGCATGTTGAAGGCGTCGATCAGCATCTTGTGCAAAAATTTAACCACCGGTGCGTCATCAACCTCGGACGACTTTTCCGCTGACTCGGTGACCACAGCCTCAGAGACGACATCATCGAATTCAAAGTCGCCACCAATGATGTTGTCCATTGCCTCATTGGCACTGGTGGTTTGGGTGTCAACCAATTTGCTGAGTTTGTCGTACTCAGCAATGATCCAATCCACCCCCATCTGGGTCGCAAACTTGATTTTTTCAGCCGCCTGTTGGTCTGCTGGGTCTGCTGTGGCGACCAAGAGACGGTTGTTGCGTTTACTGAGTACGACAATCCGGTAGTCAGCACAAATTTTGCTGTCAATCAGATTTTTGGGTAAGCGCTCACGGTCTATGGCGTCAAGGTCGAGCAGAGGTGCGGCGTAGGCCGTTGACATGGTGTGCGCCATGTCTGCAGCTGAAACAGTGCCTGAATCGGCAAGTTCGGCAATGAAACTGGTGCGACTGGTCTGCGCCTTTTTGTACAGGTCTTCAGCCGCTTTTTGCCCCAACTTGCCTGCGGCCACGAGTGCACGCCCCAACCCTGGCAATGCAACGGGGGAACTGTCTAGTACAACGGGATCTATAGACGCCATAACTCCGTAATCTAACGTAAATCAACAGCTTGCATGTGGGTATTCAAGCAGCGCATGTCAAGTCGCAGGAGTATTTGACAAAGACACTGTGTAAATAATGCGGAAATTCACTGCTTTTTTCTGAGTACCTCGAAGGTGTGGACGGGTACTTCATAAAATGCAAAGTCATGGTCGGGGTGAGAGGATTCGAACCTCCGGCCTCTACGTCCCGAACGTAGCGCTCTACCAGGCTGAGCTACACCCCGATGTGCTGTTACCAAGTCGGCCAGAACTGTGGACAATTTGGACTAAGAACGCCTGTCCATGAGACCAGAAGCCAATTCTAGCAAGGCGTCAGTGTAAGCATTGGCGGGAAGTTGGCGTGCCGCATCCACAGCACGCTGCGCTTCGTTCATCGCGCTGGCTCTGGCGTGCCTCAGTGCACCGGTTTCCAAGATGATGGCCAAGATATCGTCCAGTCGAGCCATGTCGCTGTGTTCGATGGCGTTGCGAATCAGTTGTTGCTGGGCTTCTGTGCCGGATTTGAGTGCGCAGATGATCGGCAGGGTGACTTTCCCTTCACGCAAATCATCGCCCAAATTTTTGCCGAGTTCATCGGCCTTGCCTTCGTAATCCAGCACATCATCAATCACCTGGAACGCCGTGCCCAACGCCTGTCCGTAGGTGGCGCAGAGGGCCTCAGTCTGGGCGTCGGCACCCGCCAAAATGGGCGCCAACCGGGCGCTGGCTTCAAAA
>JAUXXN010000299.1 GCA_030684755.1 Hydrogenophaga sp. | reverse complement strand
CCCCTTGAGGGGGTGACGCCGCAGGCGGCGCGGGGGTGGTTCACAAGTTCTGTCCGTGCGCAGCGATCCAGCCCAGGCCCCGGTCGGTGCCGCCGGGTGTGGCGTCTTTCGGCTTGTATTCGCAGCCGATCCAGCCGGTGTAGCCCAGCGCGTCGATGTGGTTGAACAGGTTCTGGTGGTGGATCTCGCCGGTGCCGGGTTCGTGGCGGCCGGGGGTGTCGGCCAGCTGCATGTGCGCAATGCGCGGCAGCAGGTCGCTGATGGTGTTGCACAGCTCGCCTTCCATGCGCTGTGCGTGGTAGATGTCGTATTGCAAAAACACGTTGTCGGCGCCGACTTCGTCCATCAGCGCAATCGCCTGGCGTGGGCGGTTGACGAAGTAACCCGGCATGTCGAAGGTGTTGATGGGTTCGATCAGCAGCGGCAGGCCGAGCTTCTTCGCCTCAGCCGCCGCAAAGCGCACGTTGCCCACCCAGGTGGCGCGGGCCTGCGCTTCGCTCACACCCGCCGGTTGCAGGCCAGCCATGCAGTGCCAGCGCTGCACACCCAGAACCGGCGCGTAGGCTGCGGCCTTGGCGACGCCAGCGCGGAACTCGTCTTCACGCCCCGGAATGCAGGCCAGCCCGCGTTCGCCCGCCGCCCAGTCGCCGGGGGGCAGGTTGTGCAACACCAGTTCCAGCCGGTGTTGTTTCAGCAACTGGGCAATGGTCTCGGCGGGAAAGTCGTAGGGGAACAGAAACTCCACGGCCTTGAAACCGGCCTTGGCAGCGGCTTCGAAGCGGTCAAGAAAGGGCAGCTCGTTCCAGAGCATCGAAAGGTTGGCGGCAAATTTCGGCATGTTTTTCTTTCAGTGATCAGTCAATCCAATGTGCGATCCGTTGCAAGAGACGCGGTCCAGCCCAGGGCACCGCCGGGCCGGCTTTGCCGGACGGCCAGTGCCGCCCCCTTGAGGGGGTCGCGCGGAGCGCGGCGGGGGTGTTACTCAAGCAACCCTGCGGCAATGAGGCCTTCGCGGCCCTCCGGGTGCAGGCATTCAATGTCTTCAAATTCGTTGATGGCGTTGATCTCGGTGCCCATGGCGATGTTGGTCACTTTCTCCAAAATCACCTCCACCACCACCGGCACACTGTACTGGCGCGCCATCGTCTGCGCTTCGCGCAAGGCGGCCTGGATTTTTGATGGGTCGGTCACCCGCAAGGCTTTGCAACCCAGCCCTTCCACCACGGCCTGGTGGTCCACGCCGTAGCCCTTGAGCGCCGGATCGTCCACGTTCTGGTTCTCGAAGGCGAGCTGCACACAGTAATCCATCTCAAACCCGCGCTGGCTCTGGCGGATCAGGCCCAGGTAGCTGTTGTTCACCAGCACCTGCACATACGGAATGCGGAACTGCGCGCCCACCGCCAGTTCTTCCACCAGGAACTGGAAGTCGTAGTCGCCCGAGAGGCCGACCACGGTTTTGGTGGGGTCGGAGGCGGCCACGCCCAGGGCGGCGGGAATCGTCCAGCCCAGCGGGCCAGCCTGGCCGCAGTTGATCCACTGGCGCGGGCCGTACACATGCAGAAACTGCGCGCCCGCAATCTGGCTCAGGCCGATGGTGGACACATACACCGTGTCGCGGCCAAAAGCGGCGTTCATTTCTTCGTACACACGCTGCGGTTTG
Source organism: Hydrogenophaga sp. (assembly GCA_030684755.1). GTDB lineage: Bacteria > Pseudomonadota > Gammaproteobacteria > Burkholderiales > Burkholderiaceae_C > Hydrogenophaga. The sequence continues at coordinate 1,880 of JAUXXN010000299.1, read as the reverse complement.
ATCGGCACATTGTCGTAATGCGTTTTGCGCTGCATGAGCTTTTTGCGCTCCGCGCAACGCTCGGCCCAGGTGCTGTAGCCCTTCAACCGCCCCGCCGCCTGGCGCTCGCGGGCCACCTGCACGAAGAGTTCGAGCGCGATCTTGGCGTCGGACACGATGCCCAGATCCGGGTTGAACACGCGGCCAATTTGCGTGGGCTCAATGTCCACATGCACAAAGGTGCGGCCCTGCGTGTAGACCTCGACAGAGCCGGTGTGGCGGTTGGCCCAGCGGTTGCCAATGCCCAGCACAAAGTCCGCAGCCAACATGGTGGCGTTGCCGTAGCGGTGGCTGGTTTGCAGGCCACACATACCGGCCATGAGCGGGTGGTCGTCGGGAATCGCGCCCCAGGCCATGAGCGTGGGAATGACCGGCACGCCGGTGAGTTCGGCCAGCTCGACCAGCAAGTCGGACGCATCGGCGTTGATGATGCCGCCACCGGCCACAATCAGCGGTTTGCTGGACGCGGCCAGCATGTCCAGCGCTTTCTCGATCTGCTTGCGCGTGGCGGCGGGTTTGTAGACCGGCAGCGGCTCGTAGGTGTCGATGTCGAATTCGATCTCGGCCATTTGCACGTCAATGGGCAGATCAATCAGCACCGGGCCGGGGCGGCCCGAGCGCATGAGGTGAAAGGCCTGCTGGAACACGCGGGGCACCAGCGCGGGCTCGCGCACGGTCACGCTCCACTTCGTCACCGGCTTGCTGATGCTCTCGATGTCCACCGCCTGAAAGTCTTCTTTGTACAGCCGGGCGCGTGGCGCCTGGCCGGTAATGCAGAGAATCGGTATGGAATCGGCGCTGGCCGAATACAGGCCGGTGATCATGTCGGTGCCCGCCGGGCCGCTGGTGCCGATGCACACCCCGATGTTGCCGGCCCGCGCCCGGGTGTAGCCCTCGGCCATGTGCGAGGCACCTTCCACATGCCGCGCCAGCACATGGGCAATGGTCTGGCGTTCGCGCAATTGGACATACAGCGGGTTGATGGCGGCGCCGGGCACGCCAAAGGCCTGGGTAATGCCTTCTTTTTCCATCACGAGCACGGCTGCCATCGCGGCTTTCATCTTGGGCATGGGGTGGGTTCCTGGTTGGGTTTGGGTTGCAAAGTGCTGTCTCTGGGTACGGATACTAGGCAAGCCCCGCCGGTTTGAGAATGCCACCCCGGGTACGCTGATTCAATACTTTAAGTATGCAATGGCACCGCATGGCTTACCATGCGCCCATGGACCGATTCAAAGAAATTGAAGCTTTTGTGCAGGTGATGGAACACGGTAGCCTGGCCGCCGCCGCGCTGCACGCGGGCATCACCCCGGTGATGATGGGCAGGCGCATCGACGCGCTGGAAAAGCGCCTGGGCACGCGGCTGATCCACCGATCGACCCGGCGGCTGGTGTTGACCGAACAGGGCGCGGGTTTTCTGGACGAATGCCGGGTGCTGCTGGCGCAATGGACCGCCGCCGAGGCCACGGTGTCGGCCCAGCGGCACAGCGCCAGCGGGCATTTGGTGGTGTCGGCGCCCGCCGCGTTTGGCCGCTTGCATGTGGCGCCGCACGCCGCCGCGTTCTTAAAAGCCCACCCGGCGGTGAAGCTGTCGTTCAACCTGACCGACCGCGTGGTGGACCTGGTGCGCGACGGCTACGACCTGGGCCTGCGCATTGGCGGCGTGGTGGACCCGAACTTTGTGGCCATCAAGCTGGCCACCAACCAGCGCGTGGTGTGCGGCACGCCCGCCTACTTTCGGCAACACGGCCAGCCCCATACGCTGGACGACCTGAAGCACCACAACTGCCTGGCCTTCAACCTGCAAGGCGGGCAGCAGCGCGGCTGGTATTTTCAGCAAGACG
>JAUXXN010000293.1 GCA_030684755.1 Hydrogenophaga sp. | reverse complement strand
ACCTGCAGCGTCTTGGCCATCATCTCGCGGATCAGGTGGGCGTTCAGCGGAATGCGAATGTCCAGCGCGTCTTCCACCGCGCGCACACTGGCGAGCGCGTGGCAGCCGGTGCACACGCCGCAAATGCGCTCCACAAACGCCCAGGCGTCGCGCGGGTCGCGGCCTTTCAAAATCACCTCCAGCCCGCGCCACATGGTGCCGGTGGACACCGCGTTGCGGATGACGTTGTTGCTGTCAAGGTTGACCTCGCAGCGCATGTGGCCCTCGATGCGCGTGACCGGGTCAACGACGATGCGCCGCCCGGTGTTGTCCATCTTGAAGCCCTGTGTTTCGTAAGCACCCATGGTGTGTGTCCTCGTTGTTCTTTACGTGTTGCTGGGTGAGGCTTTTTTCTCGGCCGCCTTGTCTTTGACCCGCTTGGCCACCGAAATGGCGGCGTGCGCCGCCACCGCAGCCCCCACCACAGCGGCCGCCGTGCCGCCGATTTCATCGGCGTTGGCCTCAATGCCAAAAGCGTGGATGTCGGTCAGGCGGTCGTAGAACGAGCCCTTGTCCCAGAAGCCGTCTTCGCTGCACCCAATGCAACCGTGGCCCGCCTTGATCGGGAAGCCCGTGCCCTCGTTCCACATCACCGTGGAGCAGGCGTTGTAGGTCGTCGGGCCTTTGCAGCCCACTTTGTAGAGGCAATAGCCCTTGCGCGCAGACTCGTCGTCCCAGGCTTCGACAAACTGCCCGGCGTCGAAGTGTGGGCGGCGGTAGCACTTGTCGTGGATGCGCTGGCTGTAGAACATCTTCGGGCGGCCCTGGCGGTCCAGCTCGGGCATGCGGTCAAACGTCAGCATGTAAGTGATCACACCCGTCATCACCTCCGGAATCGGCGGGCAGCCCGGCACCTTGATGATGGGCTTGTCGGTAATGACCTTGTGAATGGGCGTGGCCTGCGTCGGGTTGGGCTTGGCCGCCTGCACACAGCCCCAGCTGGCGCACGAACCCCAGGCAATGATGGCCTTGGCGTCTTTCGCCACATGCTTGAGCTTTTCCAAAAATGGCTTGCCGCCCTGGATGCAGAACATGCCGTCTTCGTTCAGCGGCGGGTTGCCTTCCACCGCCAAGATGTACTGGCCCTTGTACTTGACCATGATCTCTTCGAGGATCGCCTCGGCCTGGTGACCGGCGGCGGCCATCAGGGTGTCGTCGTAGTCCAGGCTGATCATGGACAGGATCACGTCTTTGGCCAGCGGGTGCGCCGAGCGAATGAACGACTCGGTGCAGCAAGTGCACTCCAGCCCATGCAGCCACAGCACCGGCGTGCGCGGCTTGGTTTCCATGGCGTGCGCAATCTGCGGCACAAACGAGGGCGCCAGCCCCAGCGACGTGGCGGTGAGCGAGCAGTACTTCAGGTAGCTGCGGCGCGAGATGCCCTTGCGGCGCATCACCTCGTAAAAGGTTTCGATCATGTTGCTTGTCTCCGTTGGCTGGCAAGGCGTGGGGTGTGGTGGCGTGTGTGTCTGCACCCCGCTGCGGTCCTGTGCAATTGCAGGCAGGTGTGTTGTCGTTCGCAAGACACAGGCCACACTGCACCCAACTAGGGAAACCACCGAGTTGTGTTTGTAAGCTGTTGAATTTGAACGGTAAATTTAGACGATCACAGGATGGCCGACGGGGGCTTTACAGCTGGGTGGAAGGCTGTCTTGCGGCTGGATGGCTTTTTTGAAAGTTTTCCTTGCAGTGCTGACTTGCGGAGACTGGGGGTGGGATGCCGTGCTGGCTGCACTGGCCGTGGTGCAGCGAGTTGGTACGAGCAGAACCATTCAACTTGCGCCGGGTGACAGATCGGCGGTCTGCGGATACAGTGCGTTCACCGCAGCACCTGCCTGAGCCGACCCGGCCCGCAGGGAGATTGCGCAGAACAGGGAGGGGAAGATGATGGACACATCTTTGTTGATGCCGTTGTTGCATACGGCGCGCGCGGGCATTGCGTGGAGTGCAGGCGCGACCGCTTTCGAGCGGGGCGGGTGGCCGAAATGCTCCGCTCCCAGTTTATTTTGTCGTCTATCTTGGGATTTCCGGGATAGGCGCTCGTCTATATTACATTAGGTAATCGAAAGCTAATCTATGGCGAGTCAGAACAAATTCGGTCTTTCGAGAAACGTCCCTGCCAAGATACGTAGACAGGTAAGAGAAAACTCAAAGTTTGGCTGTGTCATTTGTCGAAGCGGCTTTTACCAGTATGAACACATAGATCCAGTTTTCGAGTGTGCGGAAAAACATGACCCCGACGCTATATGCTGCCTTTGTGGCTCGTGCCATGACGCAGTTACGAGAGGAAGGCTGTCAAAGCAAGCCATCAAGGCGGCTTACGAAAAAATTAAATTTGCAGATATTAAGGATGTCGACCAGCCAGTTGGGCCCCTTGATTTCCATAATGGTTCTGCTGAGCTCAAGTTAGGAAAATTATTATACAGTCCAGTAGTACAATCCGTATTAAGATATCATGGTCAAGACTTGATTCGCGTGGTGCCTGGACAGGATGGAATGCCGGGAAGTATATCTGCAGATTTCACGAATAGTGATGGAGATGTCATTCTCCAGTTAGTTAATAATGAGTGGCTTGGAAATCTTGAATCTTGGGATATAGAAGTGATCGGCCAGAAGATAACTGTGCGATCAGGTAGTGGTGTTATTGCTCTACAGATCAGGCTAGACCCTCCCGGGAGAGTGGTTATCGAAAGATTAGATATGCGAATACATGACGGGCATGTAATTGCAACAGAGAGTACATATGCAATCGGAAGGTACATATCAGAAACTGAAGCTATGTGGCTTCATTGCGAAATAGTGATAAATCGGGCTGAATCTACAGGCGTGGCCATGGAGTTTACTGATCCAGAAAAACTAGAAGAAAGAGATAGCTTATTTATGAACACCAGTCAAGGATTAGCCAACCAAGACCGAAGCTTCGTTATGAATACACACTCTGGGGTGTTTCTTAAGCCGTTCGGTTTGGCTATAGCGAGTTTTTGTGGGGCATTTAATATGGGGCCAACCGCTTGCGGAATTCGAAAAGTAACCGATGTTAGACGGGTAGCCATAACCAAGCCAGAATCCTTAGCTCAGTTTATTGGAACGGGACAAGTTACCTAACAAGGCAACTAACTCGGATACAAATTCCGATGCACTCCATTTTCATCGGCTATTTGCAGCGCAAATTTTAAATTAATCAATTCCCCCAAATGGACATCCCCGCATATTCAACATCACGGAAAGCGCCCACCGCATTCACAACCCGTTCACGCCCGACCAATACGCCACGCTCGGTGCGGCGTTGCGTCTGTCGGCGGGGGCGCGGGTGCTGGACTTGGGCAGCGGTTCGGGGGAAATGCTGTTTACTTGGGCGCGCGATCACGGCATCGTCGGCACGGGCATCGACATGAGCGCCTTGTTCACCGCGCAGGCCCAAAGCCGGGCGGTGGAGCTGGGCGTGGCCGGTCAGGTCGGCTTCATCCATGGCGATGCGGCGGGTTATGTGGCTGACGAGAAGGTCGATGTGGCCGCCTGCATCGGTGCCAACTGGATTGCCGGGGGCGTTGCCGGCACCCTCGCCGCTGGCAGCAAGCCAACCCCAACGACGAGCTGGCCAACGAAGTCCGCGCCCTGCTGACCACCGAGCCCGTGCGCCACGTCACCGACACCCGCCAATACCTGGGCTGGGGCGTGTTCGCGCTGATGGAGCGGTGAGTGTCGCCACAGTGCTCTGGCAACATTTTCTGAATTAAAAAAGCCTTCGCCGCTTTATTTGCACAGATAGCTTGCTACATATTTTTTATCAGCGAACTATTGAATACCAATGAGTGGCGACGGCATTTTTTCTTCTAGATTCTGAATACCGATGGCTTTTGATGGCCGTGGGGCAGCGGATGTATTGCGTTGACCACACAAAACACACCATGCCCCTTGTTACCCGGAGGTGCAGGGCAACCCGCCGCTGCAACCACTGGGTGGCGTCAACCAGGGAGCGGAAAGCCGAGGTGCTGCAGGTTTTATGTGCTGGATCAGGCGCGAACCGTCCAAAGCATTCCACAAAGGCTTTAAAGAAAGCCATAATCATCACATATATAAAGCAAAAGCTTTAAATAAAGCTTTTGTAGAGACTGTGTGATACTCTCTGCAATGGGTGCTTTTAAGCCCATAAAGCAGAGAAGTGACCATAAAAGCTTTATTTGGAGCCTTAGTGATGCCAGGAACAACCATCGAAGAGCTGGAGCTCGACTTCGGCGAGCGACTCAAATCGCTACGCCTGCGGCAAAACATCGATCGCGCGACACTCGCAGCACAGGCGGGCTGCAGCCTGAGTGCGATCAAAAATATCGAAAACGGGGCGGGTTCGACCTTGCGAACACTCATCGCCGTGGTTCGGGCGTTGGGACGAGAAGAGTGGTTACGCACCGTCACGCCAGTGGCAACGATCAGTCCGTTGAGTCTGCCCAAGGCCGGACGCGTTCGCCAACGGGCGAGCTCCAATGGAAAGAAGATTTAAGTGGCCACCCGAACAGCAAAAACCAAACAGGCCGCCTATCGACGTGTCGATGTCATCGATGTGTATCTTTGGGGCAAACACATTGGCGCTGTGGCTCTCGACCCGGCTTGGGGCTACTACGCTTTCGAATACACAAAAGCGTTTGCGGCCCTGGGGATTCAGCCATCGCCTTTGCACATGCCAGTTCGTGCAGGCGAGCCGTACATCTTCACAGATCTTCCCGTAGCGACGTACAAACACCTGCCCGCCATGCTGGCGGACTCACTCCCCGATGATTTTGGGAATGCATTGGTCGATCGGTACATGGCGGAAAAAGGTCTCGACAAATCCCAAGTAACCGCATTGGATCGCCTTGCATACATGGGAGGGCGCTCAATGGGTGCGCTTGAGTTCAAACCTTCACGCTCACCGACCAAGCAAAAGCCTACCGCAATCGAGTTGAGCGACTTGGTTGCTCAGGCGCGTCAGGTCGTCAAAGGTCAATTCGATGATGACCACGCAAATGCTGCTTTACGCAGTATTTTGGATGTGGGAACCTCTGCTGGCGGCGCTAGGGCCAAAGCGGTTATTGCGTGGAACCCAGATACGGAAGAGATCCGTTCCGGTCAGATGAGCGCACCCGATGGATTTGAGCACTGGTTGCTCAAATTCGATGGGATGGGGTCTGATGCCGAATTGGGTGCGGGGTCCAGCTATGGTCGAATTGAATTTGCCTACTACATGATGGCGCGCGCAGCGAACATCGACATGTCACCGTGTCGTCTGCTG
>JAUXXN010000264.1 GCA_030684755.1 Hydrogenophaga sp. | reverse complement strand
TTCTTTCAGATAATCGCCGATGGCATTGACGCGTTCATGGGCGATTTGCGAAATATGCAGCAGGCCGTCGCGTCCCGGCAGCACGTTGACGATCGCGCCGAAGTCGAGCAGCTTGATGACCGGACCTTCGTACACCTTGCCGACTTCGACTTCGGCGGTGATTTCCTCGATGCGCTTCTTCGCGAGTTCGCCGGCTTCCATGCTGGTGCAGGCGATCTTTACGCTGCCGTCTTCCTGGATGTCGATCTGGGTGCCGGTTTCCTCGGTCAGCGCGCGGATCACGGCGCCGCCCTTGCCGATCACGTCACGGATCTTCTCGGGGTTGATCTTCATGGTGAAGAGCTTGGGTGCGAAGTTGGACACCTCGGTCTTGGCTTCTCCCATGGCTTCCTGCATCTTGCCCAAAATGTGCATGCGGGCTTCTTTGGCCTGGGCCAGTGCCACCTGCATGATTTCCTTGGTGATGCCCTGGATCTTGATATCCATCTGCAGTGCAGAAATACCGTTGGTGGTACCAGCGACCTTGAAGTCCATGTCGCCCAGGTGGTCTTCATCACCCAAAATGTCGGTCAGCACAGCAAAGCGGTTGCCGTCCTTGATCAGGCCCATGGCGATACCTGCCACGTGGGCTTTCATGGGCACGCCAGCGTCCATCAGCGCCAAGCAGCCGCCGCAGACCGAGGCCATCGACGAGGAACCATTGGACTCGGTGATTTCCGAGACCAAGCGCATGGTGTACGGGAAGTCTTCCTTGCTGGGCAGAGCGGCAATCAGCGCGCGCTTGGCCAGGCGGCCATGACCGATTTCGCGGCGCTTGGGCGTGCCAAAACGGCCTGCTTCGCCGGTGGCAAAGGGAGGCATGTTGTAGTGCAGCATGAAGCGGTCTTCGAAATCGCCGGCCAGCGCGTCGATGCGCTGGGCATCTCGGTCGGTACCGAGCGTGGCCACCACCAGCGCCTGGGTTTCACCGCGCGTGAACAGCGACGAACCGTGGGTGCGGGGCAGCACGCTGTTGCGGATTTCGATAGCGCGCACGGTGCGGGTGTCGCGGCCATCAATACGGGGCTCGCCAGCCAGGATCTGGCCACGCACGATCTTGGCTTCGATCTCGAACAACAGGGCTTCAATGGCCACGTTGTCGAAGGCGACGCCTTCAGATTTCAGGGCGGCGAACACGTCGGCGTATGCGGTGCGGCAAGCCTGGGTACGGGCCTGCTTGTTGCGAATCTGGTACGCCGCTTCGAGCTTGGCTTTAGCCAGGCCGTCGATCTTGGCGATCAGGGGTTCGTCTTTGGCGGGTGCTTGCCAGTCCCAGACGGGCTTGCCCGCGTCACGCACCAGTTCGTTGATGGCAGCGATGGCAATGTTGCCTTGCTCATGGCCAAACACCACGGCGCCCAGCATGATTTCTTCGGACAACTGGTCGGCTTCGGATTCGACCATCAAAACAGCGCCTTGGGTACCGGCAACCACCAGATCAAGCTGGCTGGTTTTCAACTGGGTCTGGCCGGGATTCAGCACGTATTGGCCGTTGATGTAACCCACGCGGGCTGCACCGATAGGACCGTTGAACGGGATGCCGGACACGGACAGGGCGGCCGAAGTGGCGATCATGGCGGCGATGTCGGCCTGCACTTCGGGGTTCAGGCTGACCACGTGCACGATGACCTGGACTTCGTTGTAGAAGCCTTCAGGAAACAGCGGGCGAATGGGGCGGTCGATCAGGCGGCAGGTCAGCGTTTCAAGCTCGCTGGGGCGGCCTTCGCGCTTGAAAAAGCTGCCGGGGATCTTGCCGGCGGCGTACGCCTTTTCGGTGTAGTCGACCGTCAACGGGAAGAAGTCTTGACCGGCCTTGGCATCGGTCTTGGCAACGACGGTGGCCAGCACCACGGTGTCGTCGATGTTGACAACCACAGCGCCGGTGGCTTGACGGGCAATTTCGCCGGTTTCCATGGTGACCGTGTGCTGGCCCCACTGGAAGGTCTTGGTGACTTTATTGAACATGCTCATGGGTTTCTCCTACGGGCCACCCAGCAAAACTGGCAGGCGGCATGGCGTGCAGACCAGCTGCACAAAACCCGGAAACACAACCCAGAACACGATGCCATTCCAGAGCCGCTGAACACCGCCTTAGCGCGGCCATCAACTTCTTTGGAATGACACAGCTTCGCTCTGTTGTTGCTGCTCCGGAATCAAAAAATGGTGGCCAACAAACGACAAACGCCCGAGCCAGCGAACCAACTCAGGCGTTTTGTGTGTCATGCCGTATTCAAAATTACTTGCGCAGGCCCAGTTTGGCGATCAGGGCGACGTAGCGCTGGGCGTCTTTGGACTTCAAATAGTCCAGCAGCTTGCGGCGGCGGCTCACCATGCGCAGCAGGCCGCGACGGCCATGGTGGTCTTTGGCGTGCAGTTTGAAGTGGGGGGTCAGCTCGTTGATGCGGGCGGTCAAAATGGCGACCTGCACTTCTGGGCTACCGGTGTCGTTGGCGGCGCGAGCATTGCCCGCAACAACGGCGGCTTTAACGGTTTTTTCAATCATGTCGAATTCCTGGGGGGTTACATGCGTCCCGTCGCAGCCTGCCAGCACCTGAAATACCAAGTCTGACCGCCGCAACGGGCGTGATCAGCCGTCCGAAAAGACGGCAACCGCAGATTATAGACCAGCCTACATGCGCTTCTGGGTAGTCATCCAAACCCGCAACCGCTCAACACCTTGCACCAGCCGCTGCGGGTCGCGGCTGGCAAAGCACCAGCGCAGCCAACCGGCGGCTTCGGGGCCAAAGGCGCTGCCCGGCGCCAAACCCAGGCCGGCCTCGCGCACCAGCCGTTTGGCAACGTCCAGGCAGTCGGCATGGCCATCGATCCGAAAAAATGCGTACATGCCACCCTGCGGCTGGGCCAGCGTCACGCCGGGCAGGGCTTGCAGCAACGGCACCAAGGTGTCGCGGCAGGTTTGCAGATGGGCCACCAGCGCGGGCGTGACTTCATCGCCGCGCTGCATCGCCAACACGGCGGCGCGCTGGGTGAACACCGGCGCACACGAGGTGTTGAACTCTATCAACTTGCCCACCGCGTGGGTCAGTGCTGCGGGTAACACCAACCAACCCAGACGCCAGCCGGTCATGAGAAAACTTTTGGAGAAACTGTGGGCAACGATCAGGCGGTCGTCCGGTTCGGCCACATCCAAAAAACTGGGCGCGGCACCGTTGGCACTATCGCCCATGTAATAGAGACGCTCGTACACCTCGTCGGCCAGCACCCAGGTACCGGTGCTGCGGCAATGCGCCAAGATGGTGGACTGCTCTTCGCGGCTGAGCGTCCAACCGGTGGGGTTGTTGGGTGCGTTGACGATCAGCAAACGAGTGGCGGGTGTGATGGCCGCCAGCAGCGCGGCCATGTCGAGCACCCAAGCGCCTGCATGAACGCCCGCCTCCACCACGTTCAGCGGCACGGTTTTGACCCTTGCGCCCATGATGTGTGGCTGAGCCACCAAGTTGGGCCAGACCGGTGTGACCACCACCACCTCGTCGCCCGCATCCACCAGTGCCTGCGAAGCCAACATGAGACCGTTGACGCCGCCCGAGGTGACGGCGGTTCGCTCAAACCAGTGGTCCACGCTGCGCCCAGGGTGCAGGCCGTGGGTATAAACCGCAATGGCCTGGCGCAGTTCGGGTAGGCCCAGGTTGTGGGCGTAAAAAGTTTCACCCCGTTGCAACGAAGCAACCGCGGCCTCACGGATAAAGGCGGGGGTGACTTCGTCGCTTTCCCCAAACCAAAACTTCAACACGTCCGGGCGACCCAGGCCTTCGTTGGCCACCTCACGGATGCGCGACTCTTCCAGCTGCTCAACCACGGCTCGCATACACCCACTCCTTGAAAACCCCGAATCAGGGGCGGGTCATGTTACAGCTGTGCGGCTGCTCGGCCTGCTGTGCTTCGATATTTCGGATGACACGGAAACCGTAGCCGGACCCTTCCACATCGAACTTCACGCCGGGCGCGCCCTGGCGGTCCATCACAGCCACAACCAGCGGTTGCTGGAACTGGTGGTCGGCGGCGCGCATGCGGGCGCGCTGGCCGGCAAAGGTGACGTCGGCTTTTTCGAGCTGGGCGGCGATGTTGGCCGCATTGATCGGGCTGCCATCGGCACCTGCGCGCTCAATGGCCTGTGCCAGCGATTCGATCATGAGTTGCATGCGCATGTGCACGTAATCTTCTTCGGGCTTGGGAAAGCGCTGGCGGAACGACTGGTAAAACGCTTCGGATTCGCGCGTGGCCACGTTGGGAAACCAGTCGGCCACGGCCACCACTTTGCCAATACCGGCGTCGCCAATGGCGGCGGGCGCACCCAGCGCATTGCCATAGAAGGTGTAGAAGGTGCCGTCAAAGCCCACTTCGCGTGCGGCTTTCACCAGCAGCGTGAGGTCGTTGCCCCAGTTGCCGGTGAGCACGGCCTGGGCGCCGCTGGCCTTGATCTTGGCGGCATAGGGCAAAAAGTCTTTCACGCGCGCCATGGGGTGCAGTTCGTCGCCCACAATTTTGATGTCGGGCCTTTTGGCAGCCAGTTGGCTGCGGGCTTCGCGCAGCACCGCCTGGCCAAAGCTGTAGTCCTGCCCGATGAGGTAGATGTTTTTCAGCGTAGCGTCTTCACGCAGCACGCTCATGAGCGCTGTCATGCGCATGTCGGCGTGGGCGTCAAACCGGAAATGCCAGTAACTGCACTTTTCATTGGTCAGCACCGGGTCGACCGCCGAGTAGTTGAGAAACACCACCTGGCGCGACGGATCGCGTTCGTTGTGCTTGTTGAGGGCATCGATCAAGCCCGACGCAGCCGCCGAGCTGTTGCCCTGGGTGATGATGGTGATGTTTCGGTCGATGGCGGACCGCAACGACGACAGGGCCTCTTCGGTCTGGCCCTTGCTGTCAAAGCGCTCGATCTGCAAGGGACGGGTGCCACCGGGCAGCTTCACGCCGCCGCGTGCGTTCACCCGCTCGGTAGCCCACACCAGGTTGCGAAACACGGCCTCGCCGGTGTTGGCAAAAGGACCCGAAAGGCCTTCGATCATGCCAATGCGGATCGGTGCGCCGCTGGCACTGGGGCTGGCGGTTGCGGGGGTTTGCGCGGCAACCGGCAGGCTCAGGCAGGCCGCCATGGCCAGCAGCCAGGTGGTGCAACGGCGGCGCAGGGGGGATGTCAAAACGGGATGCATACGGGTTCCAGTGAAGGTGGGCTGGCGGGTAGCCTGCACGGTTCCAGGGCGGGGTCCAGCAGCCCCCGTGGGGGCGGGACCGGCGACGCGCTGGGTCGGGGTGGCGCAGTGTAATTCATAATTAACTTTGCCCATCCGTCTGCTCTCAGGGCCAGACCACCGCCCCTTCACCACCGCAACGGGTCCGCTCAGAGACCGGGCTGTGCCAGCTCGGCCAGGGGCCAGCGGGGGCGCACGTCAAAGCGGTAGCCACTGGCGGCAAAAGGCTCTTCGCCGGTGAACGCCAGACCGGCCTGGGCGCGCAGCCCGGCGGCCAGCGCGATCATGGCGCCGTTGTCGGTGCACAAATGCAGCTCGGGGTAGTGCACGCGCAGTCCACCTTTGGCGCAAGCGGCATTGAGCTGCTCGCGCAACAGCGCGTTGGCCCCCACACCGCCCGCCACCACCAGCCGGCGCAGACCAGTGAGCTTGACCGCTGCCAGAGACTTCTTCACCAGTACTTCCACAATGGCCGCCTGCACACAGGCGGCCACATCGGCCTTTTGCTGCAAGCTCAGCGGGTCGGCCAGGCGCGTGGTGGCAGGGCCGTCCATGCTGGCGTGGGCCAACCGCTTCACCTGGGTCAGCACCGCCGTTTTCAGGCCCGCAAACGAAAAGTCGAGGTCGCCGCTGTGCAGCAGCGGGCGCGGCAGCT
>JAUXXN010000256.1 GCA_030684755.1 Hydrogenophaga sp. | reverse complement strand
ACAACCGCCGAACCCTCAGCGGCGCGGGTGTGGGGCTGAACTGGTCGCAGACCAACAACTTCATGGTGCGGGCTTTTTACGCCCGCAAGCTGGGCAATGAAACAGCCCAGTCGGCGCCCGACAAGTCGGGCCGCTTCTGGGTCCAGGCGGTCAAGTATTTCTGAACCTGGTTCAGCACCTGGCCAGCGCCCCAGCGGCGCTGACGCCGCGCAGAAGCCCCTTTGTCGAAGCATTTCCGAAAGTCATCCATGAACCTCATTCACCGCTCCATCTGGAACGAACAGACCGGCACCTGTGTGGCCGTTGCTGAAAACACCCGCAGTGCGGGCAAGAAAATGTCATCCTGCACGTCAGCGGGCACGGGCGGCCACTTCCGGCTCAAGGTGCTGGCCGTGTCGCTCATGCTGGCCTGCGGTGCGGGCGTGCAGGCCCAGCCCACCGGCGGTGTGGTGTCGTCTGGCAGTGCCACCATCGGCGGCACGCCCGGCCAGATGACGATCACCCAGACCACGCCCAAAGTCGCCATCAACTGGCAAAGCTTTGGCATCCTGGCGGGCGACTCGGTTCAATTTGTGCAACCGGGCAGCAGCTCGGTGGCGCTCAACCGCGTGGTCGGCTCCAACCCCTCCAGCATCTTGGGCAGCCTCACCTCGAACGGACAGGTGTTCCTGGTCAACCCCAACGGCATCCTGTTCGGCCAGGGCGCGTCGGTCAGCGTTGGCGGGCTGGTGGCGTCCACACTGGCCATCAGCGATGCCGACTTCACGGCGAACCGCCACCAGTTTGCGGGTGCGGGTGCGGGCTCGGTGGTGAACCAGGGCCACATCCATGCCGCCGATGGCGGTTACGTGGCTTTGCTGGGCGCGAACGTCAGCAACCAGGGCGTGGTGGCGGCCCAGCTCGGCACGGTCGCGCTGGCGGCGGGCAACGCCGTCACGCTGGACCTGGCGGGTGACCAGTTGCTCCAGGTCACGGTGGACCAGGGTGCGGTGAATGCGCTGGTGGACAACGGCGGCATGCTGCGCGCCGATGGTGGGCAGGTGCTCATGACCACCCAGGTGGCGGGCAGCCTGCTGGCCAACGCCGTCAACAACACCGGCGTGGTGCAGGCGCAGACGTTGCAAAACATCAGCGGTACCATATTGCTTATGGGTGGCATGCAAAGCGGCACCGTGCAGGTGGGCGGCACGCTCGACGCGTCAGCGCCCCTGGGCGGCGATGGCGGTTTTGTGGAAACCTCGGCGGCGCATGTGAAGGTGGCCGACGGCACTCGCGTCACCACGCTGGCGAGTGCCGGGACCACCGGCATGTGGCTGATCGACCCGTTTGACTTCAACGTCGCTGCGGGTGGCGACATCACGGGCGCCCAACTGAGCGCGAACCTGGATTTGTCGAACGTGACCCTGGAGAGCAGCGGGGGCGCCACCGGCACCGCCGGGGACGTGAATGTGGATGCTGCGGTGACCTGGACCGCCGCCACGGCGCTGGTCCTGAACGCCTTCAACGACGTCAACATCAACCAGGCCGTCACCGGCACCAACGGCAGCCTCACTGCCAACGCCGGGCGCAACGTCAACGTCTCGGCGGCCACCACCAGCACCACGGGCAACCTCAGCTTCAACGCCGTGAACGACGTGGCCCTGTCGGCGGCAACCACCATCACCACCGGCAACCTCACGGCCGTGGCCGGTAACAACGTCGTGGTGAGCGCTGCGTCCACGGTCACCACCGGCAACATGGTGTTCCGCGCCGACAACGACGGCACCGGCCCGGGCGCTGCGGCAGGCACCGTGGCCATCACCTGCGGCATCAACTGCTTGACGATCACCACCGGCGAGCTCAACATCCGCTTCAACCCGGTGACCTACGCCAGCAACGCCGCTGAAATCGCCGCTTACGGCGTGAACCTGACCGGCGGCGGGACGCTGAACGCCAAGGCCTGGGTCTTCGGCCAGGGCGACGACAAAATGTACGACGGCACCACGGTCGCCACCGTCAGTGGCCTCAAGCCCGACGGCGCCGGGCTTGCACCGGCCGCTGCGTTGGGCGCGGTCACCAACGCCCGTTTCGACACCAAACACGTCGGCACCGACAAGCCGATCACCTTTGAAACCACCTTCACCAACGCGGTTTTCGACCTGTTCGCACCGGCCGGCATGGCAGCGGGTACCTACCAGGCCAGCGCCGACATCACGCGCCGGCCCCTGTCGGTCAACGCGGTCACCGACACCCGCGTCTACAACGGAACCACCAGCTCCACAGGCACGCCCACCGTGCTCGCCCTGCAAACCGGCGACACCTTGAACGGCACCTTGACCCAGGCCTACGCCAGCAAAGATGTGATGGGCCCCGGGGGCAGCACCCTGGTTGCCAATGGCCCTTACTCGGTGAACGACGGCAACGGTGGGAACAACTACACCGTCACGGTCAACACCGCTGCGGGCACGATCACGCCAGCCGCGCTGATCGGCAGCATCACAGCGGACGACAAGCTGTACGACGGGAACAACGCCGCCGTGATCGCCAGCCGCACGCTGGCCACGGTCTTTGCGGGGGACTCGGTCACCTACACCGGCGGCACGGCGCAGTTCAACGACCCCAACGCCGGCAGCAACAAAACGGTGACGGGCACCGGCCTGAGCCTGACCGGCGCGGACGCGGGCAACTACACCGTGAACCCGACCGCGACGACCACGGCCGACATCACGCCAGCGCCACTCGTGGTCACGGCCGACAACCAGACCAAGCCTTATGGCACCGTGTTTGCGTTTGCGGGCACCGAGTTCACCTCCACCGGATTGGTGAACGCTGAAACCATCGGCAGCGCGACGCTGGTCAGCAGCGGCGCAGCCGCCTCGGCCCACGTCGCGGGCGGCGCCCCGTACCCGGTTGTTCCGTCGGATGCCACCGGTGGCAGCTTCAACCCTTCCAACTACACCATCAACTACGTCAACGGCGCCATGGTGGTCACACCGGCGCAACTGGTCGTGACGGCCGACAACCAGACCAAGCCCTACGGCACCGCATTCCCGTTCACCGGGGCCGAGTTCACGGCCAACGGGCTGGTGAACGCCGACACCATCGGCAGCGCCACGCTGGTGAGTGCAGGCACACCGGCCACGGCCTCCGTGGCGGGCAGCCCGTACTTGATCGTTCCTTCGGACGCAACCGGCGGTACCTTCACTCCAGGCGACTACACCATCAGCTACGTCAACGGTTCCATGGTGGTCACACCGGTCCAACTGGTGGTGACGGCCGACAACCAGACCAAGCCCTACGGCACCCTGTTCGCGTTTGCCGGCACCGAGTTCACCTCCACCGGATTGGTGAACGCCGACACCATCGGCAGCGCCACGCTGGTGAGTGCAGGCGCACCGGCCGCGGCCCACGTGGCGGGAAGCCCGTACCCGGTTGTTCCGTCGGATGCGACCGGTGGCAGTTTCAACCCAGCCAACTACACCATCAGCTACGTCAACGGTGCCATGGTGATCACCCCAGTGCCGCTGGTGGTGACGGCCAACAACCAGACCAAGCCCTACGGCACCGCATTCCCGTTCACCGGGGCCGAGTTCACGTCCAGCGGGCTGGTGAACGCCGACACCATCGGCAGCGCCACGCTGGTCAGCTCGGGCACACCGGCCACGGCCTCCGTGGCGGGCACTCCGTACCCGATCGTTCCTTCGGATGCGACCGGCGGCACCTTCACCCCGGGCGACTACACCATCAGCTACGTCAACGGTGTGATGACGGTGACGCCGGTCGCCCTGACGTTGACGGCCAACGACGCCACCAAAGTCTTTGGTCAAACGCTCACCCTGCCTCCGTCGGCCTTCACGGCGGAGGGTCTGGTGAATGGCGACACCATCGACAGCGTGGTTGAAACCAGCCCGGGCACGGTGGCCTCGGCACCCGTGGTGGGCAGCCCTTATGCCATCGATATCACGCCTGGCAGCGCAGCGGGCGGCACGTTTGTGCCATCAAACTACGTCACGGTCTACCAGCCAGGTGACTTGACGGTGACCCCAGTGGTCGTGATACCGCCGGTCAACGTGCTGCCCAACACCCCCTACGAAGGCCCCGTGGTGACGCCGCCGGTGAACCGGCCCTGGGCGCCGGTGGTGGTGCCTGCCAACACGCCGCCGCAACTGCTGGCGCTGGTGCCCCCGGTGCTGCCCCCGGCCGTGACGGTGGCGCCGCCTGTGGCACCGCCGGTGGCGCGGCCGGTTGCACCACCCGTGGTCCAGCCAGCCGAGGTGCCGCCCACGCCGTACCTGGCGCCCAAACGCGCGCCCAAGCAGGACCGGCATTGAGCGGCAAGACCATGGAACGCCCCACTGTGGCAGACAGGGTGCACGCCCGCACACATCCTACGGCAGGCCCATGGGCTCGGGGTCTGCTGCTTGCTGCGCTGTCGGGTTCGCCAGCGTGGGCCGAACCGGTGGTCGCTCAGCCGCCCACGCCCCTGGTGGAGCAACGGCCCCTGGCTTCCGCGCTGCATCTACCGCCCAGGGTGGTCGGCCCCCATGCGCCACGGGCCCATTTTGGGCAGTCCGAGCCGTCTCGCGAGGCCCGGCATGTTGCGGACTGGGTGGTGGATTCCGGCGACAACGGCGGTATGCCGTTCGTGGTGGTGGACAAGGTGGACGCCCGCGTGTTCGTGTTCGATGCCCGTGGTCATTTGCAGGGCGCGGCGTCAGCCCTGCTCGGCCTGGCCATTGGCGACGAGGCTGTGCCGGGGATCGGCCAGCGCAAGCTGTCCAGCATCCGGCCCGAAGAGCGCACGACCTCGGCCGGCCGCTTCGTGGCCACGCAAGACCGCAACCTCCAGGGCAAGGAAATTCTCTGGGTGGACTACGACGCCGCGATCTCGCTGCACCCGGTCATCACCGGCCACGCCACCGAGCGCCGCGCGCAGCGCCTGGACTCGCCCAGTCCGCTGGACAACCGCATTTCTTATGGCTGCATCAACGTACCCGTCCAGTTTTATAAAGACGTGGTGAGTCCAGCGTTCAGGGCAACGGACGGCATTGTGTACGTGCTGCCCGAAACCCGTTCGGCCCGCGAAGTGTTCGGGTCTTACGACGTGGCGGATGGAGAGCAACGCCAGGCGGTGCGCTAGTTCAATGGCTTAGGACTGCTCAGCGCCCACCCGGCGATAAGTTGTCCAGCGGCGGGCTGTTCCAGATGGTTTGGGCGTATTCGGCGATGGTGCGGTCGGCTGAAAACGGTCCCATGCCGGCCACGTTGTGGATGGTCTGGCGCGTCCACGCGTCGGTGTCGCTGAAGGCTTGGTCTACCCGGTCTTGGGTGGCTGCGTAGCTGGCGTAGTCGGCCAGCAGCAGGTAGTGGTCGCCCCAGTTCACCAGCATGTCGTAAACCGCGTGGTAACGCGCGGGCTCGCTGGGGCTGAAGGCGCCGTCGCGGATGGCCTCCAGCACGTCTTGCAACTCGGGCAGTTCGGCCAAGAAAAGGCGTGGCTGGTAGCCCGCGCTGCGCAGCGCCTGCACCTCGGGCGTGGTGTGGCCAAAGATGAAGATGTTGTCGTCGCCCACGTTGTCGCGAATTTCCACGTTGGCGCCGTCCAGCGTGCCGATGGTGAGCGCGCCGTTCAGGGCAAATTTCATGTTGCCGGTGCCCGAGGCTTCGGTGCCGGCGGTTGAAATTTGCTCGGACAGGTCCGCCGCCGGGATGATGATTTCGGCCAGGCTCACGCTGTAGTTGGGCACAAACACCACCTTGAGGCGGTCGCCCACGCGCGGGTCGGCGTTGATGGTGGCGGCCACGTCGTTGATGAGCCGGATGATGAGCTTGGCCGTGTGGTACGCCGAAGCAGCCTTGCCGGCAAAGATCACCACGCGTGGCGTGTGGTCGGCGTCGGGTTGCGCCAGGATGCGCTGGTAGCGTGCCACCACGTGCAGCAGGTTGAGCAGCTGGCGCTTGTATTCGTGGATGCGTTTGACTTGCACGTCAAACAGCGCATGCGGGTTGACCTGCAAGCCCATGTGCTGCTGCAGCCAGTGGGCCAGGCGCTGTTTGTTGGCCTGCTTGGCTTCGCGAAAGGCTTGCGCAAAACCGGCGTCGCTGGCCAGCGGGCGCAGGGCTTCGAGCTGGGTGAGGTCGCGCCGCCAGCCGGTACCCAGGCGGCTGTCGATCAGGCTGGCCAAGGCCGGATTGGCTTGTGCCAGCCAGCGCCGGGGCGTGATGCCGTTGGTCTTGTTGTTGAAGCGCTGCGGCCACAGGCGCGCAAAGTCGGCAAAGATGGACTGCTGCATCAGCTCGGAGTGCAGGGCAGACACACCGTTGATGGAGTGGCTGGTGACCACCGCCAGATAGGCCATGCGCACGCGGCGTTCGCCGGTTTCGTCGATCAGCGAGAGCCGACGGATCAATTCGGTGTCTTGTATGCCAGAAAGCGACAGACCAAACAAAAAATACGTGTTGATGTCGTAAATGATTTGCAGATGACGCGGCAAAACGCGGCCCATCATCTCGACTGGCCAGGTTTCCAGCGCTTCGTGCATCAAAGTGTGGTTGGTGTACGAGAACACGCCTTGGCAAAGCCGCCAGGCGTCGGCCCAGGGCAGGTGGTGTTCGTCGAGCAGCAGGCGCATCAGCTCGGGAATGGCCAGCACGGGGTGCGTGTCGTTCAGGTGGATGCTGACTTTTTGAGGCAGTTGCTCAAAGCCTGAGTGGGTTTTGAGGTAGCGGCGCAGCAGGTCTTGCACGCTGGCGCTGACAAAGAAGTATTCCTGGTGCAGGCGCAGTTCGCGCCCCGATGGGGTGGAGTCGTCCGGATAGAGGACGCGCGACACGTTTTCTGAATGGTTCTTGCTCTCGACGGCGGCAAAGTAGTTGCCCCGGTTGAATGCGCTGAGGTCAATTTCTTCGGTGGCCTTGGCCGACCACAGGCGCAGGGTGTTGGTGGCGTCGGTGCCGTAGCCGGGCACGATGGTGTCGTAGGCCATGGCCAGCACGTCGTGCGAGTCCACCCAGCGGTGGCGCACCGCGTCTTTGGGGCCTTCTTGCACCACATGGCCGCCAAACTGAACCCGGTACACCACCTCGGGCCGGGCAAATTCCCAGGGGTTGCCGTGGGTCAACCAGTAGTCGGGTACCTCAACCTGTTGTCCGCCCACGATGGTCTGGCGGAACATGCCGTAGTCGTAGCGGATGCCGTAGCCGTAACCGGCAATGCCCAGCGTGGCCATGGCGTCCAGAAAACAGGCCGCCAAGCGGCCCAGGCCGCCGTTGCCCAGCGCGGCGTCGGGCTCCAGCGCAGCCAGCACGTCGATGTCGGCGCCAAGCTCGCTCAGCGCTTGCTTGAGGGTGTCGCGCAGTTCAAGCGCCAGCATGGCGTTGTCAAACGCACGGCCCATCAGGAATTCCATCGACATGTAGTAGACGCGCTTGGCGTCTTGGTCGTATTGAGCGTGGGTGGTGCGCATCCAGCGCTCCACCAAGCGGTCGCGCACCGCATAGGCGGCTGCGTGCAGCCAGTCTTCGGCGCGTGCAGCCGATGGGTTTTTGCCCACCGAGAACACCAGCTTGTTGGCGATGGATAGTTTGAGAGAGGCGAGGTCGTTGCGTGGGCTGTCGTATGAAAATGTGGGGGTCTGAGGAGCGGTTGTCTGGTTCATGGCGGAGTTCAAGAAAAAATTTCAGGCAGGTATGAGGCTGCGGTACAGCGCGGCGTATTGCTGCGCAGCCTCGTCCCAAGAGAAGTGCTGGCGCATGCCGGCGCGTTGCACGCGGTCCCATTGGCTGGGGTGTCGGTACAAGGCCATGGCGCGTTGCAGTGCGTGGGTAAATTCGCCAACGTCCATGTGGTTGAAGACAATGCCGGTGGCCGTGTCGCTGGCCAGGGTATCGGGTTGGGTGTCGGTGACCGAGTCGGCCAGACCGCCCACGCGGCGCACCAGCGGCACGCTGCCGTAGGCCAGGGCGTAGAGCTGGGTCAGGCCACAGGGCTCGAAGCGCGAGGGCACCAGTGTGACGTCGCTGCCACCAAACACGCGGTGGGAAAACGCTTCGTCAAAGCCAATGCGCACGGCTACCCGCCCAGCATGTTGCTGTGCCTTTGCCAAAAATGCGGCTTCTAGGTGTGCATCGCCGTTGCCCAACACCAACAATTGAGCGCCGCGTTCAACCAGGCCGTCCACCGCTTCGAGCACCAGCGGCAGGCCTTTTTGCTCGGTCAGGCGGCTGACCACAGTGAAGAGTGGCGCGTCGGCATGGGTGTGCAGACCGGTTTCGATTTGTAGAGCGGCTTTGCAGCGCGCCTTGCCCAGCAGTTTGTTGCTACCGAACCGGTGAGGCAGTAGCGGGTCGGTGGTGGGGTTCCAAATGGTGCCGTCCACGCCGTTGAGGATGCCGCTCAAATCGCTCTGGCGTCGGCGCAGCAGGCCGTCAAGCCCGCAACCGAGTTCGGGGGTTTGGATTTCCCGTGCGTAGGTCGGGCTCACCGTGGTGATGCGGTTGGCGTAATGCAGGCCCGCTTTGAGAAACGAGATTTGGCCCCAGAACTCAAGTCCTTCCACTTGGTAGAACGACCAGGGCAGTCCCAGGTCGGGGAAGCGGGCCACATCAAACAGGCCTTGGTAGGCCAGGTTGTGGACGGTAAAAACGCTGGGCAGCAGCGGCTGACCACCGCCCGCATGGAGCAGGCAAGCGGGGACCAGGCCGGCGTGCCAGTCGTGTCCGTGCACCAATTGGGGTTTCCAGCTGGTGTCACCGCCTTGGGCGATTTGCACCGCGCCCCAAGCCAGCGCGGCGAAGCGGCGGTGGTTGTCGGCGTAGGGCTGTTTGTGGGCATCTTCGTAGGGGTTGCCAGGGCGGTCCAGCAGCCCAGGGGCGTCTAGAACGTACGCCTGTACCGTGGTTGTGCCAAGCAGCGTGCCGCGCAACAGACGCAGCTCAGCGCCCCCATGCGTGTGAAAGCGCAGCAGCTCGGTGGGTTCCTGCAAGCCTGCCAATATGGCTGGGAAGCCAGGCAGCAGCACGCGCACATCACAGCCGTTGGCGTTCAAAGCAGCGGGCAAGGCGCCCGTGACATCGGCCAAGCCCCCGGTTTTGAGCAGGGGGTGGTATTCGGCGCTGACTTGCAGGATGTTCATGGTGCAGGCGGTGTGGTGCGCTGGAATGCGGTCTGAAGCGACCAGGCGCTCAGGCTGTCAGTTGGTTGAGCATGTTGCGGGTCACAAGCACCACGCCGCCGGGGCTGCGCTCGAAGCGCTGCGCGTCCAGCTCGGCGTCTTCGCCAATCACCAGGCCGTCGGGCAACTTACAGCCACGGTCCACCACCACGCGGCTCAAGCGGCAGTGGCGGCCCACCGTCACCTCGGGCAGCAGCACGGCCTGGTCCACCTGGCAGAACGAGTGCACCCGCACGTTGGAGAACAGCACCGAGTTGCTGACGATGGAGCCCGAGACGATGCAGCCGCCCGACACCATGGTGTTGATGGTGAGGCCGTGTTTGCCGTCGGCGTCTTGCACAAATTTGGCCGGGGGCAGCTGGCGCTGGCTGGTCCAGATGGGCCATTGGGTGTCGTAGATATCGAGTTCGGGTGTGACCGAGGCGAGATCGAGGTTGGCCTCCCAGAAGGCGTCGATGGTGCCCACATCGCGCCAATACGGCTTGGCATCGGGGGTGGACGACACACAAGACATGGAGAAGGGGTGGGCCACCGCACAGCCTTCGCGCACCACGCAAGGGATCACGTCTTTGCCAAAGTCGTGGCTGGATTCGGGGTTGGCCAGGTCTTCTTTCAGCAGCCGATACAGGTAAGCCGCATTGAAGATGTAAATGCCCATGCTGGCTAGCGAAGTGGTTTCGCTCCCTGGCATGGCGGGTGGGTTGTTTGGTTTTTCAATGAAATCAATGATGCGGCGCTCGTGGTCCACCGCCATCACGCCAAACGCGGAAGCCTCTTCGCGAGGCACCTCGATGCAGCCCACGGTGCAACCCGCGCCCGAGGCTGCATGGTCTTGCAGCATGATGGAATAGTCCATTTTGTAGACGTGGTCGCCAGCCAGCACCACCACGTATTCCGGTTTGCTGGACTGGATGATGTCGAGGTTTTGGTAGATCGCGTCCGCCGTGCCTCGGTACCAGTGTTCATCGTCCATTCGTTGCTGGGCGGGCAGCAGGTCCACCATTTCGTTGAGTTCGGCGCGCAGAAAGCTCCAGCCGCGTTGCAGGTGGCGCAGCAGCGAATGGCTTTTGTATTGGGTGATGACGCCAATGCGGCGAATGCCCGAATTCACGCAGTTGGAGAGCGCAAAGTCCACGATGCGGAACTTACCGCCGAAATACACCGCTGGTTTGGCGCGCTTGTCGGTGAGTTGCTTCAGGCGCGAACCACGACCGCCCGCGAGCACCAGGGCAATGGAGCGGCGAACCAACATGTGTGGCTGCATGTGGCGGTCGGTGCTGAAAGGCGTTGTGGGCTGTGTCGGGCTCATGCGGTGGGTCTCCTGCTGGGTTGGTTGTGGCGCTTTCCTGCGGTTGGGTCGGCGCTGATTGGGGTTAAGAGGGGATGTCTATTCCAAATTGTCTGGTTGATTCGGAAAAAGCTGGAATTCTGAGCCAAGCACGTCCGAACGAACAGCCAGCCAGACGCAGCAGGCAGGCAATTCAACCATAGCGGCCAGTGTTTTGGGTGGTGTCAGTCCGCAGTGACTGTCTAGCAGGGACTGCCAAGTACCTGGTGGAAGCTGAACGCTGTACGGCCGGTTAGATGGGTTCAGAAGCAACAAGCAGGCCAACGCTGGTGCACCCAGTTGCAGCAGCAGTGGTTCGTTGGCGCTTCGATCCCATTCATGGGGGGCCAGCTGGTTTGCGTTGGCCTGAAACCACTGTGCCAGTGGAAACCCAGGGTCTGTGCGTTGGTCGCTGTGCCACCATTTGGACAGAAGCGGCAAGAGCGACTGGCGTAACGCAATCAGCATGGTCACAAAGTCGGTGAGGCCTGGGTCGGCCAGATCCCAATGCAGCCAGGTGCTGGGGTTGTCTTGGCAATAGGCGTTGTTATTGCCTTGTTGGCTGTGGCCCAGCTCGTCACCGGCCAACAGCATGGGCGTGCCCAGCGAGAGCAGCAGCACCGACAGCAGGGCGCGGCGCTGGCGCAGGCGGGCCACCTGCACGGCGGGGTCGTCGCTGGGGCCCTCCACGCCGTGGTTCACGCTCAGGTTGTGGCCGTGGCCGTCGCGGTTGTTTTCGCCGTTGGCTTGGTTGTGGCGCTCGGTGTAGCTGACCAGATCCATCAGGGTAAAGCCGTCGTGCGCGGTGAGGTAGTTCACACTGCTGTGGGCACAGCGCTGGCCAAACACCGCGCTGGAGCCAGCCAGCGTGTGGGCCAGTGCGCCAAGGCTGGCGCTGTGGTTCAGCCAAGCGCTGCGCTGGGTGTCGCGGTAGCGGTCGTTCCATTCCAGCCAGCCGTTGGGGAAGCTGCCGAGCTGGTAGCCATTGGGGCCGATGTCCCAGGGCTCGGCCACCATGAGCCGGTGGCACAACAGCGGGTCTTGCGCCAGGGCCAGCAAAAAAGCCGCGCCGGGCTGAAAACCGCTCTCGGGCGGTGCACCACGCGCCAAGATGGGTGCGAGGTCGAAGCGAAAGCCGTCGATACCGAAGTCGGTGACCCAGCGGCGCAGGCTGTCCATCACCAAACGCAGCACCAGCGGCTGGTTGATGTTGAGCACATTGCCGCAGCCCGCCCAGTTGACATAGCGGGCGCGGTCGTGTGGGTCCAGGTGGTAATACAGCGCGTTGTCGATGCCGCGCAGCGACAGCGTGGGGCCGGTTTCGTCGGACTCGGCGGAATGGTTGAACACCACGTCCAACACCACCTCCAAACCCGCAGCGTGCAGCGCGTCCACCATCGCACGGCATTCGCTGCGGGCGTGTTCGGGCGCGCTGGCGTAGCGGGTTTCAGGCGCGGCCCAGCCGATGGTGTTGTAGCCCCAGTGGTTGCTCAAGCCCTGGCGCAGCAGGCGTGGCTCGTCGGCGCGCTGGGCCAGTGGCATCAGGCACACGGTGGTGATGCCCAGGCGCTTCAGGTGTTGGATGGCCGCCGGGTGCGCCAGCCCGGCGTAGGTGCCGCGCAGCGCTTCGGGCACGCCGGGGTGCAGGGCGGTGAAGGCTTTGAGGTGCAGCTCGTAGAGCACGCGCTGGGCCGGGTCGATGAGCGGGCGCGGTGCGCTCAGCGGTGGCGGGTCGGCCAGCACACGGGCTTTCAGGGCGGTGGCGGCGTTGTCGCGTGGGTCGGGCAGGCTGGGGTCGTCGGCGCGGTGGCCGTTGTGGATGTCGTCGCCGTCGTACCGGCCTTGCACTTCGCGGGCATAGGGGTCGAGCAGCAGTTTGGCGGGGTTGAAGCGCTGGCCTTGGGCCGGGTTCCACGGGCCGTACACCCGGTAGCCGTACACCGCGCCCGCGCCCAGACCGGGCACGAACGCACGCCAGATGCCTTGGCCATCACGCTGGAGCCGTGTGGTGTGGATGGGTGTGTGGCCCAGAGCATCTAACAGGCACAGTTCCACCGCCTCGGCGTTGGGCGCGGCCAACGCAAACCCAACGCCGTCGGCTTGCACCGTGGCGCCCAGCGGCAGCGCTTGCAAGCAGGGCGGCATGGCGGGGCGGGGGCTCACACGGGGTCCAGCGCTGCGCCGTCCAACGCCGTGCAACCCAACACCACGCAGGCCAGCGGCGGCAGGTTCAGCACCAGCGACTGCGCGTGGCCGTGGGCGGGCTGGGCTTCGGTTGGGCCCGCGCCGCTGTGTTGCCCGCTGCCGCCGTACACCGCGTCGTCGGTGTTGATGATTTGTTGCCACACACCCGCCAGCGGAACCCCAATGCGGTAACCAGGGCGCGGCTGCGGCGTGAGGTTGCAGACCACCACCATCGGGTTGCCATTGGCATCAAGCCGCAGCCACGACAGCACCGACTGGCCAGCGTCGTCGTGCGCAATCCAAGCAAAACCTTCTGGGGCGGTGTCCAACTGGTGCAACGGTGTGTGGTGCTGGTAGACAAGGTTGAGGTCGCGCACCAAGCGCTGCACACCGGCGTGGCGCGGGTCGTCCAGCAGCTTCCAGGGCAGTTGCGTGTCGGCAGACCATTCGGTGGGCTGGGCCAATTCGCAGCCCATGAACAACAGCTTTTTGCCGGGGTAGGTCCACATGTAACCGTACAGAGCACGCAGGCCGGCAAAGCGCTGCCAGTCGTCGCCGGGCATGCGCTGCAACAGCGAGCCTTTGCCGTGCACCACCTCGTCGTGCGAGAACGGCAACAGGAAATTTTCGCTGAAGGCGTACATCAAACCGAAGGTGAGTTCGTTGTGGTGGTGGCGGCGGTGGATCGGGTCGCGGGCGAAATAGTGCAGGCTGTCGTGCATCCAGCCCATGTTCCATTTGTAGTGAAAGCCCAGGCCACCGCTGTGCAGGTCGTCGCTGGGTGGGCGGCTCACGCCGGGGAACGAGGTGGACTCTTCGGCCACCATCAGCGTGCCGTCGCGCTCCACGCCCACGGTGTGGTTCAGGCGGCGCAAAAAGTCGATGGCTTCCAGGTTTTCGCGCCCGCCGTAGCGGTTGGGCACCCACTGGCCCTCGGCGCGGCTGTAGTCGCGGTAGAGCATGGAGGCCACGGCGTCCACGCGCAGGCCGTCAATGCCGAAACGTTCCATCCAGTACAGCGCGTTGCCAATGAGGTAGTTGCGCACCTCGGGCCGACCGTAGTTGTAAATCAGGGTGTTCCAGTCCTGGTGGAAACCTTCTTTGGGGTCGGC
>JAUXXN010000255.1 GCA_030684755.1 Hydrogenophaga sp. | reverse complement strand
ACCTGCCACGCCGCCATCATTGCGCGCGAGTTGGGCATTCCGGCGGTGGTGGGTTGTGGCAACGCCACCGATGTGCTCAAAGACGGCATGCTGGTCACCGTGAGTTGCGCCGAGGGCGACACCGGCAACATTTACGACGGTCTGCTGGAAACGGAGATCACCGAAGTGCAGCGCGGCACCATGCCCGAGGTGGATGTGAAGATCATGATGAACGTGGGCAACCCCCAGCTCGCGTTCGATTTTTGCCAAATTCCCAACGGTGGTGTGGGTCTGGCCCGCTTGGAATTCATCATCAACAACAACATCGGCGTGCACCCCAAGGCCATCTTGGACTACCCCAACATCGACGCCGACTTGAAAAAAGCGGTGGAATCGGTGGCCCGAGGCCACGCCTCGCCGCGTGCGTTTTACGTGGACAAGGTGGCCGAGGGTGTGGCCACCATCGCGGCGGCATTTTGGCCCAAGCCGGTCATTGTGCGTTTGTCCGATTTCAAGTCCAACGAATACCGCAAGCTGGTGGGTGGTTCGCGCTACGAGCCCGACGAAGAAAACCCCATGTTGGGCTTCCGTGGCGCTGCGCGCTACATCAGCGAAGACTTCCGCGAAGCCTTTGCTATGGAGTGTGAAGCCCTGAAGCGGGTGCGCGAAGACATGGGCTTGGACAACGTGCAGGTGATGGTGCCTTTTGTGCGTACCCTGGGCCAGGCCCAGCGTGTGACCGAGTTGCTGGCTGAAAAGGGTCTGAAGCGCGGCGAGAACGGCCTAAAGGTCATCATGATGTGCGAGATACCAAGCAACGCCGTGCTGGCCAATGAGTTCCTGCAGTTCTTCGACGGCTTCTCCATTGGTTCGAACGATCTGACCCAGCTCACCCTGGGCCTGGACCGCGATTCGGGTCTGGAGTTGCTGGCCAAGGACTTCGACGAACGCGACCCAGCCGTCAAGGCTTTGCTCAAGCTCGCCATTGGCGCCTGCAAGGCCCAGGGCAAGTACGTGGGCATTTGCGGCCAGGGCCCCAGCGACCACCCCGATTTTGCGCAATGGTTGCGCGATGAGGGAATCAGTTCGATTTCGTTGAACCCTGACTCTGTGGTGGACACTTGGCAGTTGCTGGCAACTTCTGCCAAATAACGAGCGAATAGCATCCTGTAGGTAAAAGGTGGTATGGGGTAACCCGTACCACCTTTTTTGCTTACAGCCACGTAAGCCGTGGGTCAGTGCGTCGCGCACAATCGTTGATGCAGGTGCGCACGCAGAAAGCACCGAACAACGAGGAGACACACATGTTTCAAGGCTTGGTTGCCCAGCGCTTGGTGGCCCTGTTTTTTGCTGGTTGGGCGCTTCTGAATTTCCCTTTGCTGGCCCTTTGGGATCACGACATCCTGATCGGTGGCTTGCCGCTGTTTCCAATCGCCTTGTTTGGGGTGTGGGCGCTGCTGATCGCGGTGCTAGCCTGTGTGGTTGAGGGCGGGGCTGCTTCTCGTTCATCCATGCTCCATGAGCGCCCCGACTGAGGCTACTTGGACGACATGCTGTCTGCCACGCTCGTCATTGGTGTCTCGTTTGCTTATTTGCTCCTGCTCTTTGCGGTGGCTTATTTTGGTGACTGGCGTGCGGCGCAAGGGCGTTCCATTATTGCCAGCCCGTGGGTTTACGCGCTGTCTATGGCGGTGTATTGCACTGCATGGACCTACTTTGGCAGCGTGGGCCGTGCGGCCAGTTCGGGTGTCTGGTTTTTGCCGATCTACTTGGGGCCCATGCTGGCCATGACTCTGGCCTGGATGGTGGTGCGCAAGATGATCCGTATCGCCAAGACCTACCGCATCACCTCTATTGCCGACTTCATTGCCAGCCGTTACGGAAAAAGCCCGACCCTTGCCGGCTTGGTGACGCTTATTACGGTGGTGGGCATCGTGCCCTACATTGCGTTGCAGCTCAAAGCTATTGCGAGCGGCTATGCGGTGCTGACATCGCCATTGGGTCAGCCTGCGGTGCAAAGCGCCGACTGGTGGAGCGACAGCACGCTTTACGTTGCGCTCGCTTTGGCGGGTTTCACCATGGTGTTTGGTGCACGCCACTTGGACAGCACCGAGCGCCACGAGGGAATGGTGGCGGCCATTGCCTTCGAGTCGGTAGTGAAGTTGGTGGCGTTCATGGCGGTTGGCCTGTTTGTGAGCTTTGGTTTGTTTGCCAGTCCGGTCGCCTTGTTTGAACAGGCGTATGCGGTGGATGCCCTGCGCAAGCTGTTGCAGTTTGGCCAAGGTCAGCCGTTTGCCTATGCCCAGTGGCTTGGGCTGACGCTGTTGGCCATGCTGTCGGTCATTTTTTTGCCGCGCCAGTTTCAGGTGATGGTGGTGGAAAACGTGGACGAACAGCACCTGCGGCGTGCTGTGTGGGCGTTTCCGTTGTACCTGTTGTTGATCAACCTGTTTGTATTGCCGATTGCGATGGGCGGTTTGCTGTATTTCGGCCCCGGAGCCATGGACCCGGAAACCTTCATTTTGTCGCTGCCGTTGTCGCAAGGCTACAACGCGTTGGCCTTGTTTGCATTTGTGGGCGGTCTGTCTGCAGCCACCGGTATGGTGATTGTTGAGGCCATCGCGGTATCCACCATGGTTTGCAACGATTTGGTGATGCCGCTGTTGCTGCGCATGCGGCGCTTTGGCGCCCGCGCCAGCGGCGACCTGACCGGTTTGCTGCTGGGTATTCGCCGCTTGGCCATCCTGATCATTTTGCTGCTCGGCTACCTGTACTTTCATCTGGCAGGTGAGGCGTATGCGCTGGTCAGCATCGGCCTGATTAGCTTTGCCGCCGTGGCGCAGTTTGCGCCCGCCATGTTGGGCGGAATGTATTGGAAAGGCGGCACCCGCCACGGCGCGCTCACCGGTTTGCTGCTGGGCTTTGCATTTTGGGTCTACACGCTCATGTTGCCCTCGCTGGCCAAGTCCGGCTGGCTGGACGATGGCTTTTTGCACCATGGCCTGTGGGGTGTGGTGTGGCTTAAACCCGAGGCGTTTTTGGGCCTAACGGGGCTGGACAACCTGACGCACTCGCTGTTTTGGAGCCTGCTGGCCAATGTGGGCGGCTATGTGGGCGTGTCGCTGTGGCGTGCGCCCTCGGCCCGTGAGACCAGCCAAGCTTTGTTGTTTGTCGATGTGTTCAACCGCAAGGCGGGTGCTCGGCCCGTGTTCTGGCAGGGGAGGGCGAAGGTGTCGGCTTTACTCCCCTTGGCAGGTCGATTTTTGGGTGCCGAGCAGGCGCAGCGCTTATTCGCTGAATACGCGCGCCGCGAAGGGGTGGCCAGCATCGAACACATTCCTGCAGATGCCCGCCTGGTTCAGTTTGTTGAAACCCAGTTGACCGGCGCCATTGGCAGTGCGTCGGCCCGGGTCATGGTGGCCTCGGTGGTGGAAGAAGAGCCGTTGGATCTGGATGACGTGATGCGCATTTTGGATGAGGCTTCGCAGTTGCGCGCCTACTCTCATGAGCTGGAAGAGAAGTCGCAGTCGCTGGAGCGGGCCACGACCGAGCTGCGAGAGGCCAATGAAAAACTGAAAAGTCTGGACCGTCTGAAAGATGATTTCATGTCATCGGTAACCCACGAGTTGCGCACGCCTTTGACTTCGATCAGAGCGCTGTCGGAGTTGATGCGCGACGATGACCACATGGATTTGGCGCAGCGCCAGCAGTTCTTGGGGATTATTGTGGTGGAAGCCGAGCGGCTGAGTCGGTTGGTCAACCAAGTGCTGGACATGGCCAAAATTGAAGCCGGGCACGCCGAGTGGCACAACGCCGTGGTGGACATGCGCGAACTGCTGGAGCAAGCTTCTGCCACCATGAGAGAAACCTATCGCGAGCGTGGCGTGGCTTTGCAATTGCAGTTGTCCACTGCGGTGCAGCCGCTGTGGGCTGACGCCGACCGGATTACCCAGGTGGTGCTGAACCTGCTCTCGAATGCGGCCAAGTACGCGCCGCGCGGCTCGGGGCAGGTGCATTTGAGTTTGAAAGACAGCACGGACGGCATCGCGGTGGAAGTTCAGGATAACGGCCCCGGGATTTCACAGGAGCAGCAGTCGATGGTGTTTGAGAAATTCCGCCAGGTGTCGGGTGACGACCACTACCGCCCGGGTGGTACGGGCTTGGGTTTGCCCATCAGCCGCCAAATTGTGGAGCATTTTGGTGGCCATATGTGGTTGCATTCCAGTCCGGGGCAGGGTGCGGTTTTTGGATTTTTTCTGCCACGTCAAGGCGTCGACGCTGAACGCACCGCCAGCACCGATCAACCGCTGATTTGAGCCCGTTGGGCTTGAACACACAACACAATAAGCAGAGGAGCACAGGTATGAGCCAAAAAGTATTGATTGCCGACGACGAACCCAACATCTTGATCTCCTTGGAGTTTCTGATGAAGCGCGAGGGCTACGAGGTGGTGGTGGCGCGCGATGGGCAAGAGGCGGTGAACGCCATTTTTAAAGAACGGCCGGCGTTGGTGCTGCTGGATGTGATGATGCCGATCAAAACCGGCTTTGATGTTTGTCATGAGGTGCGCGCTCATGAAGCGGTGCGCGACACCTTGATTCTGATGTTGACCGCCAAAGGCCGAGACACGGACGTGGCCAAGGGTTTGGCCCTGGGAGCCAACGCCTACATGACCAAGCCGTTTTCCACCAAAGAGCTGGTGCAGAAAGTGCGCGAAATGTTGGGGACATCCGCATGAGTGCACAACAAAAAACCGATCGGCGCTTGTGGTGGTTGCTGGGTGTGGCGGCCCTGCTGTCGGTGGTGTGGCTGCTGGCCACTCTGGGTTTGCTGGCCGCTACGCTGGAGCCCGCTGAACGCACCACGGTGTGGGGCTTGCTGGGCAACCAGTTGGTGTTGGTCTCCCTGACTTGGGGTGCGGGCATGGCCGCCATTGCCTGGGGCCTCAAGCGTTGGTTTGACCATTGGGTCACACCGTCGGTGCAGCTGGCCGAAGAGGCGCAGGTGCTGCTACGTACCGATGTGGTGCGCGAATTGCGACCCAAGGGCAATGTGGAAACACGGGTGCTGGTGGGCTTGTTCAACCAACTGGTAGGCCAGCGCGAGGCCTTGCGCCAAGAAATGGACAGCAAGGTGCAGGCGGCAGCTCAGGGAATTGAGCAAGAAAAAAGCCGTTTGGCCGCGCTCATGTCCGAGCTCACTCAGAGCGTGGTGGTGTGCAACCTCGATGGCCGTGTGCTGCTGTACAACAACCGCGCCCGCATGCAGTTTCGTGCGCTCTC
>JAUXXN010000253.1 GCA_030684755.1 Hydrogenophaga sp. | reverse complement strand
GTGCGATGGCCGCCTTGCTGTGCACACGCCGCCTGATTTTGCCAAACGAATTCTTCCCTGTGTTGCTCGGCACAGGCGACAGCACACCCGGCGTGCCCGGCAGCGACGAAGAAGACACCTACTTCGCTGACGAAACCCAGTGGTCACTGTTCATAACGCTGTGGGCCCAACGCTGGAACGAGGTGGCCGCAGCGCTCAACAGCGACGTGCAAACCCTGGAGGACGAGCGCAGCTACCACCCCGAGGTGATGGACGTGCGCGGCGCGGTGGCAAGCCTGCCCGACGAGGCCAAAGCCGAAATCGGTGACCAGGAATTGCCCGCGTTTGGTCAGGTTTGGGCGCTGGGCTTTATGTTCGTGGTAGAAAACTGGGCCGAAGAATGGGCCGCACCGCGCGACAAAGAGGCTGCGGCCATGCTGAACGACGCATTGGACGCGATTGTGGCGCTGACCGAAGACGACACCGACGAGCCCACCGTGTGCATGCACAGCGACGACGGTCCGCCCAGCGTGAGCGACACACGTCTGAACGACTTCGGCTCTGCTATTTGGGCGGTGTACGATCTTCGCCAACTCTGGCAAAGCTTGGGCCCACGTGTGGTTTCTGTTCGCAAGACAGAAACACCTGGCCGCAACGACTTGTGTCCTTGCGGTAGTGGAAAAAAATACAAGAAGTGCCACGGCGCTTAAGCTGGATTCCAACTTTTTAACAGAATAGGATTCAATGCTATGTTTCGATTCATACTGACAACATTTCGTGGAAAACACCGACTGCAAATGCTGTGGGGCTATTCTAAAAAGAGGTTGCTGGATTTCTTCGCTTCATTCTTTGGGATTTTGGCGTTGACACCACTTTTTTTAACCGTAGCTATTGCGATCAAAGCAACCAGCAAAGGGCCTGTTTTTTATTGGCAAAAACGTGTAGGTTGGGATTGTAAAGAATTTGACTTTCCTAAATTTCGCTCCATGCGAACCGACTCTGACGAAGTGCGGGAAAAATTGATGGCGAGCAACCAGCATGGCTCTGAAGGGGTTACTTTCAAGATGAAGAACGATCCGCGTGTCACGTCGATCGGCCGATTCATTAGAAAATACAGTATCGATGAGCTTCCGCAATTGTGGTGTGTGCTTATCGGCGAAATGAGCTTGGTTGGACCCCGTCCTCCTTTGCCCTCGGAAGTCGCGCGGTACTCAAAAGAGCAAAAAATGCGCCTGATGGCCATTCCAGGCTTGACGGGTATATGGCAGGTGAGCGGTCGAAGCGAAATTCCATTTGAAGAGCAGTTCGCCATGGATATGAATTACATAATGAACTACTCCATGCGGCTTGATATCAGCATACTTTTGAAAACTATACCTGCAGTATTGAAGAGCAAAGGGGCTTATTGATGAGGCAACTTGGTCGGGTAGCAGCCACTTCAAAAATTTGATACAGTAATTTTTGTAGGTTCGTACCTGGTCATTGGTGGTTGATACGGTTCAAACAAAAAATTAAATGAACTCAAGGCCCAAGTTATTTTTAGTTGATGATTCTATAAGCATCATTGAAGTGGTGGCTGAGATTCTATCGATTGACCACGAAGTTCGATTTTCAACATCGGGGGTCAAGGCTTTGCAGCTTCTCAAGTCGGGCTATGAGCCCGATATGATTCTGCTTGATGTCATGATGCCCGGCATGGATGGTTATGAATTTTGTGGGTTGCTCAAGCAGAGTCCCCTATTCAAAACAATACCGATCATTTTCATCACGGCTTCAGCAGATGCCGAGAGCGAATCCCAAGCCTTGGCCGCTGGAGCGGTCGATTTCATTCACAAGCCCATCAACCGAGATGTGTTGCTTGCGCGTATGCGTCTGCATCTGGGTTTGATCCAAAACCGACGTGAACTTGAAGCGCTTAATCAACGCTTGATTGCAACTTTGTCCGAAGTAGAGAAATCCAGAGATCAGTTACAAATTTTAGCTACAGCCATTCAGCACAGTCCAACATCGATTGTTGTCACCGATTTGGATGCCAATATTGAATATGTAAACCCTTATTATTGTAATCTGATTGGGTACTCAAGCGAAGAAGTTATTGGCCAAAAGCCAGCGATATTGACGTCGGCTCACACAGATCCTAGCAAATATGCAGATTTGTGGGCGAAAATTAGGAAAGGTGAAGCATGGTCGGGAGAGTTTCTCAATGTAACTCGCGCTGGCATTGAGTACCGTGAAGAGGCACACATTGCTCCTGTCAAGGATATCAACGGCAAAACTACCCACTATGTATCCGTTCAGTTAGACATAACGGCTCGACATGCAGCTGAGGAAATGATCAAGCTGGCGCGTCAAAATGAAATGCAGTTTCACGCAGCCATTCAAAAAGAGTTGTTGTTTGGAAAAATGCCCGAGCAATTGCTGGGGTACGGCATCAGGAGCTACACCGCAGCTTCTCAAATTATTGATGGCGATTTTTATACGTTAACCCAGTTGGGTAACAACACTTTTGAGATTCTTTCCGGTGATGTGATGGGTAAGGGAATGACCGCTGCGCTGGTGGGTGCAGGTGTTAAAAATGCTTATCGTGAGGCCATTGCAGATCTTCTGATTCGGGGCGGAGTTGGCTTGTTGCCGCGACCAGACGAAATTATTAACGAAGTGAACACGCGCGTTGCAGATAAATTGATTGAGTTGGGGGTGTTTGTAACTTTGACCTTGGTGCGATTTGATAGTATTAAGAAAGAAATGGTCTGGGTTAACGCTGGGCACACTCCAACGTTGCTTGTCCACAAAGACAGCGGAAAATGCGAAGAACTTTTGGGCAACAACTTGCCCCTGGGCGTTGTGGAGAATGAAATCTACTGCCAGCATAAAAACCAGCTCGGCCCACAGGACGTGGTTTGTATTTATTCGGACGGATTGTCTGAAGCCGAAAATGCGGGACAAAAGCAGTTTGGTGCGGATCGGGTATGCGCTTTGTTGACCCAGTTGTCTACTACACCGAGCGCGTCACTTGATGCTGTGCTTGATGGTATCAAAC
>JAUXXN010000250.1 GCA_030684755.1 Hydrogenophaga sp. | reverse complement strand
ACAACCGGCGCTTGCTGGGCGAAGACCTGATGGCCGGCCAGCCAGCGCTGCGCAAGGGCCAGTCCCTGGGCCCGGCTGCGCTGGGCCTGATCGCCAGCCTCGGGCTGCCCAGCGTGAAGGTGGTCCGGCGCATCAAGGTGGCGTATTTCTCCACCGGTGACGAAATTTTGAGCCTGGGTGAAGCGCCGCGCGAAGGCGCGGTGTACGACAGCAACCGCTACACGGTGTTTGGCCTGCTCACCCGCCTGGGCGTGGAAGTGATCGACATGGGTGTGGTGGGCGACGAGCCCGCCTTGCTAGAAGCAGCTTTTCGCGAGGCTGTAGCCTGTGCCGACGCCATCATCACCAGTGGCGGCGTGAGTATGGGCGAGGCCGACCACACCAAAGCCATGATGAAGCAGCTGGGCGACGTGGCCTTCTGGCGCATAGCGATGCGCCCAGGGCGGCCGATGGCGGTGGGTCGCATCATAGAACAAGGTCGCTCTGCCGTCCTGTTTGGCTTACCCGGCAACCCGGTGGCGGTGATGGTCACCTTCCTCGCCTTCGTGCGCCCTGCCCTGTTGCGGCTGATGGGCAGCACGGCGGCCGAGCCGGTGTTGCTGAAGGCGCACAGCGGCGAAGCCTTGCGCAAAAAGCCAGGCCGCACCGAGTACCAGCGCGGCATCGTCACGCGCGATGCCCATGGCGCGCTGCACGTGCGCACCACGGGCAACCAGGGTTCGGGCGTGCTGCGCTCCATGGTAGAGGCCAACGGTCTGATCGTGCTGCACCACGGTCAAGGCAACGTGGCAGTAGGTGACGTGGTGGACGTGATGATGTTTGACGGCGTGATTTAAAGCTGCCAACGAGCAACCATATACCCCGCATCTTCCCAAGCCTCTGAGCTGCAAGGAACTGTGCCTTGGTCCTGGTAGAGGCCATATTTCGCACACTCCTGATCACCTTGACCCAGACTGGTGCACGTTGGCTCGCTCGCGTGTGTGACAGCCCTTGGAACGCTTCATGCTTTGTGCTGCATCGCAACAATTTGCTTGCGCGCCGCCCACAAGGAGCACCCCATGCTGGACCGAACCACCACCCTGTTCTCCCACCTCAAACCCGGTGAAACCGAATTTGTGCGCGGAGGTCTGCGCGACTTTTTTCTTTACCGCGATTTGGGTATTGCTGCCGCCACGCACGGCAAAGTGGTTGCGCACCTGGTAAAAGCCAACCTGCCACCCGACGGCGGAACCGGCTGGCACATTCACGAAGCCGACTTCCAAATCGTGATCATGACCAAGGGCTGGGCCAAGTTCATGTACGAGGACCAAGTCACGCTGGTGGAGGCCGGTGACGTGGTGCACCAGCGGCCCGGCGTCCGGCACTATCTGTTCGACTATTCACCCGACATGGAGTACCTGGAAATCGTGTCTCCCGCCGACTTCAAGTCGGTCCCAGTAGAACCGGTGTGCGAGATCCCCAAACCAACACCTTGGACCGAACCCTGATCCCAGGAGCGCCAGCGAGAAATGCCTTTCACCGAGCACCACGCGCAACCGGCTTTGCTGGGCCACCAGCGTTGCCCCCTTCAAGGGGTGACGCGCCCTTGGGCGCGGCGCGAGGGTGGGTCAAAACTCGGCATCCAATTCATCGATCTCATCGGGTTCGGCCTTGGCTGCGGCCACCCAGTCTTTCATGGCTGGAAGCGCCATGATGGTCGTGCAGTAGGCCGTACAAGCGTCGTCCAGCATCACGTCGTAGGTGGTGAAGCGCGTCACCACCGGTGCGAACATGGCATCGGCCATGCAAGGCTTGGCACCAAACAAGTAGGGTCCACCGTACTTGGCTAGGCACTCTTGCCAGATGTCGGTGATGCGGTGAATGTCGGTCTGCGCGCGCGACCAGATTTTGAATCCTGGGTAATGCGCCTTGATGTTCATGGGCAGAGACGAGCGCATGGCGCTGAAGCCCGAATGCATTTCCCCGCAAATAGCGCGGCAGTGGGCGCGCGCGGCCCGGTCGGCGGGCAGCAGACCGGCCTTGGGCTTGATTTCGTTCAGATACTCGCCAATGGCCAGTGTGTCCCACACGTGCACGCCATCGTGGTCCAGCGAGGGCACGCGCATGGACGACGACAGCAGCAGCATCTCGGCCTTCATGGCCGGGTCGTCGGGCGAAATGGTGTATTCGGTGAACGTCAGCCCGGCCAGCTTGGCCATAAGCCAACCCCGCAAAGCCCAGGCGCCGTAGTTTTTGCTGCTGATGGTAAGAACCGCTTTGACCATGGAATGTGCTCCTTGAGTAAATGGTCCAACAGCAATCCCTGTGCCAACGGTGTGCACCGCCTTCGCACCAGCCGGGTGCATGTCGCGCTGGCCCATTAATTGCCTGCAAGCCAGCAACCCAACAGGAAAGACCGTCATGCTGTACCAGGCCTACCAACTCCAGTCCGATCTGGTCGCGCCCTTGAGGCTGGCTGCTCAATACCTCAGCGCTGCGCTGTGGTTTGAACAAACCGAACGCAGTTTTGTGCGCAAAGTGTCCGCCGCTTGCGATGTGTTGGCGCGCTTGCGGCTGACCCATGCCCGCCCGCCCTACAACATCCATTCGGCCATGGTGGACGGGCGCGAGGTGCCGGTGGTGGAAGAAACCGTGCTCAGCCTGCCATTTGGCAGCCTGCTGCGGTTTCGCAAAGCAGATACCGCGCTGGCGCCCCAGCCCAAGGTGCTGCTGGTGGCCCCACTCTCGGGCCACTTTGCCACCCTGCTGCGCGAAACAGCGCGTACCTTGCTGCAAGACCACGAGGTTTACATCACCGACTGGCACAACGCGCGCGATGTGTCGCTCTTGCATGGCGGCTTCAGCTTGGACGACTACATCAGCTACATGATCCGCTTCAGCGAAGCGGTGGGCGAAGGGAGCCACTGGGTGGCTGTGTGCCAGCCTTGCGTAGCTGCGCTCGCGGCCACCGCCATCATGGCCGAAGACGACAACCCAGCTCAGCCGCGCAGCCTGACACTGATGGCCGGGCCGGTGGACTGCCGCGTCAACCCCACCGAGGTGAACCGCTTGGCGGTGAGCAAGCCCATCTCGTGGTTCGAGCAAAACCTCATCAGCCATGTGCCCCTGCCCCACACCGGCTTTATGCGCCGCGTGTACCCCGGTTTTGTGCAGCTTTCGGCCTTTATCAGCATGAACCCGGAGCGGCACAAACAATCGTTCCGGCACATTTACTACCACCTGGAGCATGGCCGGGTGGATGAAGCCAATGCCATTCAGGACTTTTACGAGGAATATTTGGCGGTGAACGATTTGCCCGCCGAGTTCTACCTTGAAACGGTGGAAAAGGTTTTTCAGACCTACGACCTGCCGCGCGGCGTGTTGACCTACAAAGACCGCACGGTGAACACCGCCGCCATCCGGCGCACCGCGCTGATGACGGTGGAGGGCGAACGCGATGACATTTGCGCGGTGGGCCAGACCGTGGCGGCACAAGACCTGTGCCCGAACGTGCGCCCTTACATGAAAACCCACCACATTCAGACCGGCGTGGGTCACTACGGCGTGTTCAGCGGGCGGCGCTGGAACCAGCAGATTTA
>JAUXXN010000247.1 GCA_030684755.1 Hydrogenophaga sp. | reverse complement strand
TACTGATGGCGATGATGGCCATCGCCTTGTTCAATGATGTGGCCCGCTTGTCGGGCTGAACTCTTTTTTGCATGAAAAATAACATTTTCGGTCTGCGTGGCCTGACTCTCTCAGCGCTCGCGGCTTCGCTGTTGACTGCCTTACCTGCTTGGGCGGTCGACCCTTTCACACTGCGTGACATTCGCGTGGAAGGCCTGCAACGCGTGGAGCCGGGTACCGTTTTTGCTTCTCTGCCATTCCGTATTGGTGAGCAGTACAACGACGATAAAGGCTCCACCGCGATCCGAGCCTTGTTTGGACTGGGGTTGTTCAGCGACGTGCGCTTGCAGGTCAATGGCGATGTACTGGTGGTGATTGTTGAAGAGCGTCCTACAGTTGCCGATGTGAGCTTCACCGGTATCAAAGAGTTTGATGCGGATGTCCTGAAAAAAGCTTTGCGGGATGTGGGTCTGACCGAAGGGCGGCCATACGACAAGGCGCTGGCCGACCGCGCTGAGCAAGAGCTCAAACGCCAATACATCAACCGCAGTATGTACGCAGCCCAGGTCGTAACCACCGTCACACCGGGTGAGCGCAACCGCATCAACCTCAACTTCAACGTGATCGAAGGCGACGTAGCCAAGATCAAAGAAATTCGCATTTTGGGGAGTCAGGCTTTTCCCGAGGCCACGTTGCGAGGTCTTTTCGACTTGGACACCGGTGGCTGGTTGAGCTGGTACACCAAGTCCGATCGCTACTCGCGCGCCAAGCTCAACGCCGATCTGGAAAACCTGCGTTCGTACTACCTGACCCGTGGTTTCTTGGAATTCCGGATCGATTCAACCCAGGTCGCTATCGCACCTGGCAAAGACGATATGGCCATCACCATCAACATCACCGAGGGCAACCGCTACGTGGTGTCTTCGGTGGTGCTTGAGGGTGAGTACCTGGGCAAGGAAGCCGAATTCAAAACACTGGTGAGTTTGCGTGCTGGTGAGCCCTACAACGTGGAAGATGTGTCGCGCACGGTCAAGGCGTTTACCGATTATTTCGGTGCTTTTGGATACGCGTTTGCTCAAGTAGAAGCCACGCCCGAACTCGACCGGATCAACAACCGCGTCACATTTGTTCTGCGTGCGCAGCCTGCCCGCCGTGTGTACGTGCGTCGCATCAACGTAGAAGGAAATAACCGCACCCGAGATGAAGTGATCCGCCGCGAGTTTCGTCAGTTGGAATCAGCGTGGTACGACAGTGACCGTATCCGCATGTCACGTGACCGGGTGGACCGCTTGGGCTACTTCACCGAAGTCGGCATTGATACCCAGCAAGTGCCGGGTGTACCCGATCAGGTGGACCTGACCATTTCGGTGGCAGAGAAGCCCACCGGCAACCTGACGCTGGGTGCGGGCTTCTCGCAAGCCGACAAGCTCTCTTTGGTAGCCGGCATCAAGCAGGAAAACGTGTTTGGTACCGGTAACTACCTGGGCCTGGACTTGAACACCAGCAAGTTCAACCGCCAGTTCGTGTTGAGTACAACCAACCCGTATTTCACACCCGACGGTATCTCGCGCACGTTTGACCTCTATTACAAGACCACGACCCCCTACACCGAGCAGGGCGGCGACTACCGTTTGGTCACGCCTGGCGTGAGTGTGCGATTTGGCGTGCCCTTTACCGAGACAGATACGGTATTTTTTGGTGTAGGTGCTGAGCAAACCCGTATTGAATCGGGTGCTGGCCTGCCGCTTGCCTACCAAGCGTATTCGGACGCTTTTGGTGTGAACAGCACGTCAGTGCCTCTGACCATTGGCTGGTCCCGTGATGATCGAGACAGTGCGCTCGTTCCGAGTGAAGGACGTTTGCAGCGACTCAACACAGAGTTGGGCGTTGCCGGTGACACCCGCTACATCAAGGCCAGCTACCAGTTTCAACAGTACATTCCGCTGAGCAAGCAGTACACGCTGGCCTTCAACACTGAAATTGGCTACGGCAAGGGACTGGGCGGTCGTCCATACCCTGTTTTCAAGAACTTCTTTGGTGGTGGACTTGGCTCGGTGAGGGGTTTTGAGCAAGGTACTTTGGGCCCAACGTCAAAAATTTTGAACTCAGCCGATGAGGTCAACATTGGCGGCAACCGCAACGTCGTATTGAATGCCGAGTTCATCACGCCGTTCCCAGGTGCGGGCAACGACCGTACGTTGCGGTTGTTTGGCTTTATCGACGTGGGTAATGTGTATGGCCCGGGTGAAAATCTGTCGGCTGCTGAATTGCGTGCGTCTGTTGGCATGGGCTTGAGTTGGATATCGCCCATAGGTCCCTTGCGCTTTGCTTATGCGAACCCCATCCGCAAGCAGCCGCAAGATAAAATCCAAAAATTCCAGTTTCAAATCGGAACCTCCTTTTAATGAAAACATTCTCTAGTATGTTCAAACGTCATGTCTTTGTTGTTGTAGCCTTTGGGCTTGCTTCGATGACCGCCGTGGCTCAGGATTTTCGGGTTGGTTTTGTGAACACCGACCGAATTTTTCGTGAAGCCAATCTGGCAAAAACGGCGCAAACCAAGCTGGAGCAGGAATTTTCTCGCCGGGAAAAAGAAATTCAAACGCTGGCCTCCCAGCTCAAGAGCGCATCGGAAAAGTTCGAACGCGAATCACCTACGCTGGCCGAGTCCCAGCGCGTGGCTCGCCAACGCCAGTTGGTTGAGCAGGACCGCGACTTTCAACGCAAACAGCGTGAATTTCAAGAAGACCTGAACCTGCGGAAAAACGAAGAGCTTCAAGGTGTTTTGGAGCGTGCCAATCGCGTGATCAAGCAAGTGGCTGAGGCGGAAAAATACGACTTGGTGATCCAGGAAGCCGTTTACATCAACCCCAAGCATGACATCACCGACAAGGTGTTGAACGGCTTGAACAACGCTAAGTAACACGAGGAGCTTGGGCTTGTCGAGGTCGTTGGGAGACATTGTTGATGCCCTGGGCGGCATATTGCACGGTTCACGCGACATCTCGGTGACCCGGCCTGCACCGTTGGCCACAGCAGGGCCTACCGAGCTGGCTTTTATTGCCCAAGCGCGCTATGCCAACCAGTTGCAAACCACCCAGGCCGGGGTGCTGATTGTTCCTGTCGAGATGCAAGAACCCGCTTCACGGCGTGGAGCTTGTATCGTTACCGACAATCCGTATTTTTATTTTGCTCGCCTCACGCAATGGTGGCGCCGCGAACACGAAGTGCGTGTTGCACCTGTTATCGATCCCTTGGCCTTTGTTCATCCCAGCGCGCAGGTAGACGAGCAAGTGGATATTGGCCCTTTTGCTGTGATCGCCGCTGGTGTTCGTATTGGCCGTGGAGCGCGTATAGGTGCCCATGCCGTGATCGCTGCAGGTGCCTCTATAGGAGTGGACTCCTACCTCTACCCTCGGGTGAGTGTGGGCGAGCGTTGTGTGGTCGGTGCTCGTTGTGTGCTGCATCCTGGCGTGGTAATCGGTGCGGATGGTTTTGGTTTTGCACAACACCAGGGGCAATGGATCAAGATTGAGCAACTGGGCTCAGTGCGCATAGGCGACGATGTTGAAATCGGAGCCAACACCTGCATCGATCGCGGCGCTTTGGACGACACCGTGATTGAAGATGGTGTGAAACTGGATAACCTGATTCAGATTGGCCACAACGTTCGTATTGGTGAGCACACAGCCATGGCGGGCAATGCGGGCGTTGCCGGCAGCGCCACCATCGGCGCGCATTGCACCGTGGGCGGTGGCGCGATCGTTCTCGGGCATTTGAGCTTGGCCGACGGTGTGCATGTGTCCGCCGCTTCGGTGGTGTCCCGTTCGCTGAACAAGCCGGGCCACTACACCGGCATGTTTCCCATCGACGACAATGCGACCTGGGAAAAAAATGCCGCCTCACTCAAACAACTTAACCGCCTGCGCGAACGGCTCAAAGCCGTTGAGCAAGCACTTGCCCAAGCACTGAAAGACACACCCACGCCATGATGGACATTCACCAGATTCTCAAGCAGTTACCCCACCGCTATCCGTTCATTTTGGTGGACCGTGTGCTTGAACTCGACAAGGGAAAAAGCATCAAGGCGTTGAAGAATGTGACCATCAACGAGCCTTTTTTTGGGGGCCACTTTCCGCACCGTCCTGTAATGCCGGGGGTGCTGATGCTGGAAGCGATGGCGCAGGCAGCGGCGCTTCTGGCCTTTGATACCGTGGGCACCAGTCCCGACGACAAGACCGTTTATTACTTTGCGGGTATCGACGGCGCACGCTTCAAGCGC
Source organism: Hydrogenophaga sp. (assembly GCA_030684755.1). Lineage (GTDB taxonomy): Bacteria > Pseudomonadota > Gammaproteobacteria > Burkholderiales > Burkholderiaceae_C > Hydrogenophaga. The sequence goes on along the minus strand of JAUXXN010000247.1, from coordinate 5,985 downwards.
CCTGTCGAGCCAGGCGATCAACTCGTGATGGATGTAACCCTGGACCGCATGAAAGCGGGGATTTTCAAGTTCAAAGGCATCACGCGCGTGGGCACTGACGTGGTTTGTGAAGCCGAACTGATGTGCACGATGCGCACCATCGCCTGAGTCGCGGGACACGTTGATGGGAATGATCCATGCCACCGCCTTGGTGGACCCCGCCGCCGAACTGGATACATCGGTGTCGGTCGGGCCTTACACGGTGATCGGCCCGCACGTGAAGATCGGCGCTGGAACCACTGTCGGTGCGCACTGCGTGATCGAGGGCCACACCACCATTGGGCGCGACAACCGAATCTTTCAGTTCAACTCGCTGGGTGCTATTCCGCAAGACAAAAAGTACGCGGGCGAGCCTTGTGAGTTGGTGATGGGTGACCGAAACACCATCAGAGAGTTCTGCACGTTCAACATCGGCTCGCCGAGTGATCGGGCACGCACCGAGGTGGGAAGTGACAACTGGATCATGGCGTACGTGCATTTGGCACACGACTGCGTGGTGGGTAACCACACCATTTTTGCGAACAACACGCAGCTGGCTGGCCATGTGGTGGTGGACGACTGGGTGATCTTGGGTGGTTTCACCGTGGTGCACCAGTTTGTGCGTATCGGCGCTCACGCCATGACCGCCATGTGTTCGCTGCTGTTTGCCGACCTGCCACCCTTTGTGATGTGCCAGGGTCAGCCGGCTCAGGCGCGCTCCATGAATTTCGAAGGCTTGCGCCGCCGGGGTTTTTCTCCCGAGCGGGTTGCCGCCGTGAAGGCCATGCACAAAGCGCTGTATCGAGATGATCTGACGCTGGCGCAGGCTTCAGAACGCATTCGAACCTTGACAGAAAAAACGCCCGATGCTCTCCAAGACGTTTCCCTGATGCTCGATTTCCTGTCCCAAGTTTCTCCCCAGCGCGGCATCGTTCGCTGAAACCATGAACCAACCCAGGCGTTTTGCGCTGGTTGCTGGCGAAACGTCTGGTGACCTGCTGGCGGGCTTGCTGCTCAAGGGCGCACGCCAGCGTTGGCCTGATCTGCAATCCGCTGGCATTGGTGGGCCACGCATGGCCGAGCAAGGTTTTGAGGCTTGGTGGCCGAGCGAAAAACTGGCTGTGCGCGGCTACGTCGAGGTGCTTCGCCACTACCGTGAGATCGTGGGTATCCGCGAGCAGCTGAAGCAGCGCCTGCTGGGTGCTGATCGGCCCGATGTGTTCATTGGTGTGGATGCGCCCGATTTCAATCTGGACTTGGAAGCTGCGCTCAAGGCCAAAGGTATTCGAACGATGCACTTTGTGTGCCCGTCCATCTGGGCCTGGCGGCCTGAGCGCATTGACAAAATCCGCCGCAGCACCGACCACGTGCTGTGCATTTTCCCCTTCGAACCCGAGCTGCTGGCTAGCCATGGCATCGCTGCCACCTATGTGGGTCACCCGCTGGCCGACGTGATTCCTATGGCGCCCGACCGAGCGGCCGCCCGCTCCGCGTTGGGCCTGGCCGACGACGGTACCGTGGTGGCCATCTTGCCAGGCAGTCGCGCCTCTGAGGTGCAGTACCTAGCGCAGGTTTTTTTTGCTGCGGCAGCCCAGATGCTGCGCCAACGCCCGCAGTTGCGGTTTGTGGTGCCTGCGGTGCCTGCTTTGCATGAAAAAATTGAAGCCGCAGCGCGCGACGCCGGTCTCGGTGCGCAGCTCAAAGTGGTGCTTGGTCAGTCGCACGCGGTGCTGGCGGCGTGTGACGTGACGCTGATTGCCAGCGGCACGGCCACGCTGGAGGCGGCGCTGTTCAAGCGCCCTATGGTGATTGCCTACAACATGAACTGGTTGAGCTGGCAGATCATGCGGCGAAAACAGTTGCAGCCCTGGGTGGGCTTGCCCAATATTTTGTGCAATGACTTCGTGGTGCCCGAGTTTTTGCAAGGCGCGGCCACACCGCAAGCATTGGCGCAGGCCGTGCTGGCTTGGCTGGATGCGCCTGAGAGAATAGACGCTTTACAGCAACGTTTCACCGCGTTGCACCACAGCTTGCGCCAAAACACCGCTCAACGGGCCACCGATGCGATCGAAAAAGTTCTTGAAGCCTAAGCAGGCGGCACTGGTCTGGGATGTTCCGGGCTTGTTGGCCGGTGTGGATGAAGCTGGGCGGGGCCCGCTGGCCGGCCCGGTGGTGGCCGCCGCTGTGATTCTGGACGATCTGGCGCCCATCAAAGGGCTGGCCGATTCAAAGCAACTCTCGCCCGCGCGGCGCGACCGCCTGTACGACGAAATCCGGGCCAAGGCCTTGTGCTGCAGCATTGCACAGGCCTCGGTGGAAGAAATCGACCGCCTCAACATCTTACAAGCCACCATGCTGGCCATGCAGCGCGCGGTGCAGGGTCTTCGGCTCAAACCCCACAAAGTGCTGGTGGACGGCAACCGCCTGCCTGCCCTGGACGTGCTGGCCGAGGCCATTGTGTCAGGCGACGCGTTGGTGCCCGCCATTTCTGCCGCTTCTATCGTGGCCAAGGTCACGCGCGACCGCTTGCTGGTTGAGCTGCATCAGCAGTATCCAGTTTACGGTTTTGACCGGCACAAAGGCTATGGCACGGCGCAGCACATGCAGGCCTTGCAATTGCACGGTGCACTGGACGTGCACCGCCGCTCGTTTGCGCCGGTGGCGCGTGCATTGGCTGCAGCCCATCACGCCGCTGCCGCCGTTGAATCGGGTGCGCCCGCCAAACCTTCGAGCCCATGAACGCACCCACTTCCATCACCTCGCGCGACAACCCGCTGCTCAAGCGCCTGCGCTTGCTCGCGCACGACACCACGGCCTACCGCAAGCAGGGCCAGGTCTGGCTCGAAGGCGACCACCTGTGCCGCGCTTTGCTGGCACGCAAGCAACGTCCCGACATGGCGGTGTTCACCGATGCGTACTGGCTGCAAGCGCCACACGACCTGAGAGACGCTGCCGACAAGATCGTCACCATCCCGCACGCCCTGATGGCAGGCATCAGTGCACTGGAGTCTGCAGCGGGTGTGGGGTTTGTCTGGAATTTGCCAGCCGGCGCGGGCTTGCTGCCCGGTGAGCCTGCGGTGGTGCTGGACCGTTTGCAGGACGCGGGCAATGTGGGTTCCATTCTGCGCAGTGCAGCCGCTTTTGGTTTCAAGCAGGTGCTGGCGCTTAAAGGTACCGCCGCGCTCTGGTCCCCCAAGGTTGTGCGTGCGGGCATGGGCGCGCACTTTGCCCTGCATCTGGTTGAAGGCCTCGCGGTCGATGACCTTTCCGCTTTGGCCGTGCCGCTGGTTTGCACCAGTTCCCACCAAGGCGACTGGTTGCACCAGGCCCGGCTGCCATCGCCCTGTGCCTGGGTGTTGGGGCATGAAGGGCAGGGCGTGAGCGCTGAGCTGGCTGCACTGGCCAGCCAGTCGGTGCGCATTGCGCAACCCGGAGGCGAAGAGTCGCTCAATGTGGCTGCCGCGGCCGCCATTTGCCTGCACGCCAGTGCGGTGGCGGGTGAGGGTGCTGCGCGCTGACGGCGTGATGGGGCGGTAGGTCGTGCGGTCCCGCTTCCCCATGGCACCAAACCAGGGCGGTTTTTAGCTGAAACCGGTCTTTGGAGCGTATCCAACGAGTGGCTGACCAGCACCGTGCAGCTATAATTCCGGGGTTTACCCGCAAACGGCGCAACCCTGCGTCTGCCCGGGCTTCCTGCCCAGGCTCACCGTCCATGTCGAGGCGTTTTGGCTTGCCTGAAACGCAGCGAAATGGTGCGATTCCTCACCGGTAGTGTGCCCTCAAGGGGCGCTCGTGAGCCTCAAAAATCATTTGGAGAAAACCGTGCTTCCCGTCCACCCGAAAGCCCTACTCGCGCTCGCCGACGGCACGGTCTTTACAGGCATTTCCATTGGCGCAACTGGTCAGACCACGGGCGAGGTGGTGTTCAACACCTCACTCACCGGCTACCAGGAAATCCTCACCGATCCCAGCTACTGCCAGCAGATCGTCACGCTCACGTACCCGCACATCGGTAACACCGGCGTCAACCGTGAAGACGTGGAGGCCCACCGCGTCCATGCTGCAGGCCTGATCATCAAAGACCTGCCCCTGCTGGCGTCCAATTTCCGCAGCGTTGAAACCCTGTCCCAGTACCTTGAGCGCGAGGGCACGGTAGCCATCGCCGAGCTGGATACCCGCGCCCTGACGCGCCGCCTGCGTACCCACGGCGCGCAAAACGGCTGCATCGTCGCGCTGCCTGCCGGCGAGGCCTTGACCGATGCGCACCGGGAGCAAGCGGTTGCGGCTGCCCGCGCGGCCTCCAGCATGGCTGGCAAAGACCTGGCCAAGGTCGTTTCAGCCACCGAGCCCTATGCCTGGACCCAGACCGAATGGCAGCTGGGCTTTGGCTATGGCGAGCAGATTGCGCCCAAATTTCACGTGGTCGCCTACGACTTCGGCGTCAAGCACAACATCCTGCGCATGTTGGCGCAGCGCGGCTGCAAGGTCACGGTGGTGCCGGCGCAGACCCCTGCGGCCGACGTGTTCAAGCTCAAGCCCAACGGTGTGTTTCTGTCCAACGGTCCGGGCGATCCGCAGCCGTGTGACTACGCCATTGCGGCTGCCCGAGAAATCATTGAAAGCGGTGTGCCAACCTTCGGCATTTGTCTGGGCCACCAGATCATGGCGCTGGCCAGCGGCGCCAAGACCTTCAAAATGAAGTTCGGCCACCACGGCGCCAACCACCCGGTCAAAGACCTGGACAGCGGGCGCGTCAGCATCACCAGCCAGAACCACGGCTTTGCGGTGGATGAGAAAGACCTACCGGCGAACCTGCGTGCCACGCACGTCAGCCTGTTCGACGGCACCCTGCAAGGCTTGGCACGCACCGACAAGCCCGCGTTTTGCTTCCAGGGCCACCCCGAAGCTTCACCCGGGCCGCACGACATTGGTTACCTGTTCGACCGTTTCATCGGTTTGATGCAGGCAGCCAACGCCAACTGAACATCCTATTTTTTGACAGACTTATCCATGAAGCTCTTTGGTTTCCCAGTCTTCGCGGTCGAAAAGGCGGTTGCCAAACGCATGTTGACACTGGAGACGCCGCACAAAGAGTGGTTCTCCCAGCGTTGGGCGCAAAAGCCCTACCGAAAAGCTTTTGTCGAAAACAAGGCCATGCCTCTGGTGACGATGCTGGCCAAAGGTAAAAGCTGGGACGAGGCAACTTTTAACGAAGAGCTGAGCGCTTGGGATGCGCTGTTATACCCCGCTGAAATGGAAGTGCTCCGTCCCATGATTGAGGGCGACGGCCTGCTGCAACTGATGCAGAAAAACGTCCCAGCTGAGCGCATACAGGCGCTGCTGAACAAACTGGAAACCCAGCGCCAGGCCTGAAAATGCCTGCGCTCCAAGACTGATAAGCGACCCATGCCCAAAAGAACCGACATCCAAACCGTCCTCATCATCGGTGCTGGACCAATCATCATCGGCCAAGCCTGTGAGTTCGACTACTCCGGCGTGCAGGCCTGCAAGGCGCTGCGCGAAGAGGGCTACAAGGTGGTGCTGATCAACAGCAACCCGGCCACGATCATGACCGACCCGGCCACCGCCGATGTGACTTACATCGAGCCGATCACTTGGCAGACAGTCGAAAAAATCATTGCTAAAGAGCGTCCACTGAACGCTGGCGGCTTTGCCATTTTGCCCACCATGGGTGGCCAGACCGCGCTGAACTGCGCGCTGGATCTGTGGCACAACGGCGTGTTGAAAAAATACGATGTGGAGCCGATTGGCGCTTCACCCGAAGCCATCGACAAGGCCGAAGACCGTCTGAAGTTCAAGGACGCCATGACCAAAATCGGTCTGGGTTCAGCGCGTTCGGGCATTGCCCACAGCCTGGAAGAGGCCTGGGGCGTGCAAAAGACCGTGGGCTTCCCGGTCGTGATCCGCCCCAGCTTCACGCTGGGCGGCACCGGCGGCGGCATTGCC
>JAUXXN010000246.1 GCA_030684755.1 Hydrogenophaga sp. | reverse complement strand
TCCGGTGATGCCGCGCTGAATCAGTGCACCCAGCGCACCGATAGCGCCGAACATGCCGCCCATGATGTCGTTCACGCTGGTGCCCGCCCGCAGCGGGTCGCCGGGGCGCCCGGTCATGTAGGCCAGGCCGCCCATCATCTGCACCACCTCGTCGAGCGCGGTGCGGTGGTCGTAGGGGCCGGGCAAAAAGCCTTTGTGGCTGACGTAAATGCAGCGCGGATTCACCTGCGACAGGGTGTCGTAGTCCAGCCCGTACTTATTCATGGTGCCGGGCTTGAAGTTCTCGGCCACCACGTCGGCACTGGCGGCCAGGCGGCGCGCCACCTCGGCGCCTTCGGGCGTGTGCAGGTTGATGGCGATGCTCTTCTTGTTGCGGTTGAACATGGGAAAGAAGCCCGCGCCCGAACCCAGCAGGTGGCGCGTGCGGTCGCCGTCGATGGGCTCCACCTTGATGACCTCGGCCCCCATGTCGGCCAGCACCATGCCGCAGGTGGGGCCCATGACCATGTGGGTGAACTCGACCACGCGCAGGCCTTTCAGCGGCTGCGGGGCGGTGGACGGGGTTTCGGTGGCTGGCTTGTGCATGGTGGAGAGGCGTTCAAAAAAGCGCCCATGCGGGGCGCCTCGCTGGGTTTGCACTGTAAACGCTGGCGCAAGCGTTGGGCACCACCCCGCTGCTCGCCCGTACCGAAGCACCCCCAACACCCAGCCAACCATTACCACCAAAAATGTCACGGATAAAACAATAAACATCGAATCAATGCCGCATGAAGTATCGAATAAAGTTCAGCCATGGAAAAACCCCGCGCTGTTTTGTTTGATGCCTACGGCACGCTGTTCGATGTGTACAGCGTGGCGCTGCTGGCCGAGCAACTGTTCCCTGGCCAAGGCCAGCGCCTGAGCACGCTGTGGCGCGACAAGCAGATTGAATACACCCGCCTGGTGACCACCAGCAACGGCGGCGCGCATTACCAGCCGTTTTGGACGCTCACGCAAAGCGCGCTGGCCTACGCCATCAAGGTGGTGGCGCCAGCAGCCCGGCAAGACTGGGCCGCCTTTGAAGCCCGCGCCGCCCAGCTGCTCAACCAGTACCGTAGCCTGAGCGCGTTTCCGGAAAACCGCGAGGTGCTGCAAGCCCTGCGGGCGCGCGGCCTGCCCACCGGCATTTTGAGCAACGGCGACCCCGACATGCTGGGCATTGCAGTGCGCAGCGCCGGGCTGGACGGACTGCTCGACCACGTCATCAGCGCCGACCCGATCCGCCTGTACAAAACCCACCCCGCAGCCTACGCTCTGGGCGAAAAAGCCCTGGGCCTGCCCGCCAGCCAGATCGTGTTTGTCAGCAGCAACGCCTGGGACGCGCTGGCCGCCACCTGGTACGGCTACCAAACGCTGTGGGTCAACCGCCAGAATATGCCGTTTGAAGAACTGGGCACCCAGCCCACGCGCACGGCACAAAACCTGCGCGATGTACTTGCTTTTTTTGACTGAACCGCTTTCCTTTTTTCAACACCGTTTCGGGCTGAGCCTGTCGAAGCCTTTTTTCCTGGAGCCATCCGATGACCCAACGCACAACGATCCACGGCCTGCAAGTTGCTACCGAACTGTTCGACTTCATCAACAGCCGCGTGCTGCCCGGCACCGGCGTGAGCGAAGCCACGTTCTGGCAAGGCTTTGACGCCGTCGTGGCCGACCTGGCCCCGAAAAACGCCGCCCTGCTGGCCGAGCGCGACCGCCTGCAAACCGAGCTGGACACCTGGCACCAGGCCAACCCCGGCCCCATCACCGACATGGCCGGTTACCGCAAATTCTTGGAAACCATTGGCTACCTGGTGCCAGTGCCCCTGGACGCGCAAGCCACCACCGCCAACGTAGACGCCGAACTGGCCTTGCAAGCCGGCCCGCAGCTGGTGGTGCCGATCTTGAACGCCCGCTACGCGCTGAACGCCGCCAACGCGCGCTGGGGCTCGCTGTACGACGCGCTCTACGGCACCGACGCCATTTCGGAAGCCGACGGCTGCGAAAAAGGCCCGGGTTACAACGAAAAGCGCGGCGCCAAGGTGATCGCGTTCGCCCGCAAGTTCCTCGACGCATCGGCCCCGCTGGCCAGCGGCTCGCATGCCGACTCCACCGGCTACGCCATCGTGGGCGGCCAGTTGCAAGTGACGCTGCAAGGCGGCGCCACCACCGGTCTGAAAGACGCCGCCCAGCTGGTGGGCTACCAGGGCGATGCCGCCGCACCCTCGTCGGTGCTGATGCTGCACAACGGCCTGCACTTTGACCTGATCATCAACCGCGCCACCCCCATCGGCCAGACCGACGCTGCGGGCGTGTCCGACCTGGTGATGGAAGCCGCGCTGTCCACCATTCTGGACCTGGAAGACTCCGTGGCCGCCGTGGACGCGCAAGACAAGGTGCTGGCCTACAGCAACTGGCTCGGCATCTTGAAGGGCGACCTGACCGAAGACGTGGCCAAGGGTGGCAAGACGTTCAAGCGCGGCCTGAACGCCGACCGCGTGTACACCAGCCCCCAGGGCGACGCCGAAGTGCGTCTGCACGGCCGCAGCCTGCTGTTCCTGCGCAACGTGGGCCACCTGATGACCAACCCCGCCATTTTGTGGGGCGCCGAGAGCAAAGAGATTCCCGAAGGCATCATGGACGCGGTGGTCACCACCACCATCGCCCTGCACGACCTGCAAGGCCACGGCACGCTGGCCAGCGGCCCCATCCGCAACAGCCGAACCGGCTCGGTCTACATCGTCAAGCCCAAAATGCACGGCCCCAAAGAAGTGGGCTTTGCCGCCGAACTGTTTGGCCGCGTGGAGCAACTGCTGGGCCTGCCTGAGAGCACGGTCAAGCTGGGCATCATGGACGAAGAGCGCCGTACCAGCGTGAACCTGAAGGCCTGTATTGCCGCCGCCGCCAGCCGCGTGGCCTTCATCAACACCGGCTTCCTGGACCGCACCGGCGACGAAATGCACACCGCCATGCACGCCGGCCCCATGGTGCGCAAAGGCGACATGAAAACCAGCGCCTGGATTCAAAGCTACGAGCGCAACAACGTGCTGGTGGGCCTGAGCTGCGGCCTGCGCGGCAAGGCGCAGATCGGCAAGGGTATGTGGGCCATGCCCGACCTGATGGCCGCGATGCTGGAGCAGAAGATCGCCCACCCCAAGGCCGGTGCCAACACCGCCTGGGTGCCGAGCCCCACCGGCGCCACCCTGCACGCCCTGCACTACCACCAGGTGCTGGTGAGCGACGTGCAGAAAGAGCTGGAAAAGAC
>JAUXXN010000073.1 GCA_030684755.1 Hydrogenophaga sp. | reverse complement strand
GAGACAAACCACCTCATTTTGCTGGGCAAGCAAAACACTATTCGAAAGACCTACATAACCTGCCCCAGCGATAGTAATTTTCATATACAAATAATTTATATTAAGATAAATGACAATCGCAAATACAATTAAAATTTACACTATTCCACGCCGAAGTGATGAGCATAATTAATAGAAACTTTATTAAGAGTAAGCTTTGAAATCAAACCCAGAGATTTTCTTCATGATTTTTTTTACATTAAGTGCCGACTCACAAAGCCCGTCCCAATTAGGAAAATCGGAATAATCATGGACCTCGACGCCCATGATACCGTCAAATTCTTGGCGTGAAATACGCAGCTTCTTGCACAGGTAATCAATATCAATCTCTAGATCTGCCGGTGCGTACAAGGGCTCTTCCAACTTGTGCAACGCATCTTCACGCATCATTTGGCCAGAGACAATCATGCTGGACAAATGGGGCAGACGTTTATCCATATTGAATTTAACTGGAAGATAATGATTCTGAAACCACTTCGTAAATACCGATTCACCATGCTTACGTGGATATGGTTTGTAACCGACTGTTTCTTCCAATTCTTGCAGCGCCTCCATTTTATTGTAGTGCATGTAATTGAGCGGACGCAAAACCCGCATCCGTTTGACTAGTGGATACCAAAAGTAATACTCAAAAAAACTAATTGTTTGGTAATTCTTAAGTTTACGCTCGCCATATTTTTTATGGATAGCTTTGAGGTTGATAGCATCCATCGCGCTGCCCTGCCACGATGTGGGAAAGATACTCTCCGTCGCTAGGTTACCACCCGACAGCACATACCGAACTTTATTACGAGTTGCAAAGTGATAAAGCCCTGCAAAAAACGCGTGGTCTTGGGCTACGTCTTGATTGGATACACCGGCGCGCAAATAGGCTAGATGCAAGTCACGCATATCCTCCCAATCCACTACATGGGTGTGCAGGTCATAGCTGCAGTGCTTAACGATTGCTTCGATATTGGCCACAGCTAACTCACTGTTCCAGCCTGCATCCACGTGCATCACCAGCGGGCGCAACCCCCACTCGTGCGCCTTTATGGCTAAATAAGAACTATCCACCCCTCCACTCAGACCAATGATGCAGTCGTATTCCTGCCCTTTACCGGCAGTCTTTATTTCTTCCAAGGACGCAGCCCACAGACGCGCTCCTTCGGAGTTTGGGTACCAGCGCTTACGGGTAACTTCTTCAAACTGGCGGCAATGGTTGCAAACACCTTGCGCATCAAAGGTGATTTTTTGGTCGGTGGTGTCCATCACGCACCGCGTGCAACGTTGATATCTCATATAATTCATCCTTCAGTAAAGAGTTTTTCAAGTTCCCCTACCTTGGGGTAATTGATCAGCACTGCCCGGTGCTTGCCGTGGAATACAAACATACTGCCCGCTGCAACGGCCGAAGCGCCACCATTACGCACCGCCTCACGCAAATGCGCAAGCGTACCTGCACCACCACACACCACCACGGGGACCGTCGCCCGCGCCACACTATGGACCAACGCCATGTCATAGCCCACCATGGTTCCGTCTCGATCTATATCATTGATCAATAGCTCACCCACTCCGGCTTCGACAAGATTTTGCATGTGCTGTTGCAAATTCAGTTTTGTTTCAACCGAGCCGGACTTGGACACTACAGCATAGCCACCAAACAGCTTGCGCCGGACATCCACAGCGCCCACAATAGCTTGGCTACCGAACACATCCGCCGCAGCGCGAATGCTGTCAGTTGATACGGTAGCCGCTGTATTAATAACAACCTTTTCCACACCAGAGCGAATCAAACGACGGATTTGCTCCAGCGTACGCACCCCCCCCCCATATGCTACGGGCATGAAGGCCTCGCCTGCCATTTCGGCAATCAATTCGTAATTGGGTTCGCGCCCCTCGCGTGAAGCATCGATATCCAGGACAACGATTTCGTCCGCTTCCTTTTCGCTGAAGATGCGCACCGCATTGACCGGATCACCAATGTAAACAGCATCTTTGAACTTCCGTGTCTTAACAAGACCATTTCCACGAACCAGAAGGCAGGGTATCACGCGTGCACGGTACATTCATTTACCCTTTCCAAAAGCAGTCAGAAGCTGCTTGCCGAATCGGTGACTTTTTTCCGGATGAAATTGAACGCCCGCAATATTTCCTCTGCATACACCTGCAGCGAATTCAACACCATAATTTGCTTGCAGCAGTACGTCGTCTTTGTTAGCAGGATCCATGAAGTAGCTGTGTACGAAATAGAAACGGGTGCCCTCATTCATTTCTTGAGTAAGGACGTTGTTTGGCTGCTGTGGTGTCACTTGGTTCCAACCCATGTGAGGCACCTTCAACCCAGCTAGGTCTGGGAAGCGACGCACCCTCATATCAAGCCAGCCCAATCCGCGTTCCTGCCCTTCTTCGCTACCGGTTCCGAGCATTTGAGCGCCTACGCAAATGCCCAGCAAAGGCACACCGTTGTTCAGGACTTTATCTTCAAGCACGGGAATCAAACCGCTCGCACGGAGGTTGTGCATGCATGCATCGAATGAACCATTACCTGGCAAGATGATTCGATTCGCCTCTTTGACCTCAGACGGGTTGGCAGTAATTCTGCAGGGTACACCAATTCGACGCAGCATGTTCGCGACAGCCGCAATATTTCCAATGTTGTAATCAATGATTGCAATCATCTAGAGACTCCGAGACTGAAACGATAAGACATCACTAGGTAAACGATGTATAACAAACTGTAGCCAGCGCTGTATGCCTGCAGGGCAACATCATAACGGAGGGGAATATTGAGGGCAGCAAAAGTTACTGCAAGAAGGGTGGCTTGCCATATGAGATCGACATGCTGCTTGCCTGCAATGTAAACCATATAGCTCAATGGACTCGCTATGAATCTTAGCGCAAAGAGAGGGAGAAGCCAAAGTGCAATTGTTCCGGCTCCCACCCAGTTTTCACCAAAGGCCATCGCAAAGAATGACTCGCTAATGCTGGCCAACACCACACTGAATCCGATAGAGGCGATCGCAAGAACACGAAATGTGCGCATATAGTCGGTACGGCATTCGCCTTGTTCCAGATATGTTGCAGCCGCTTGACGTTTGAAAACGTCGAGTACAGATCTACCAAGCAACCCAATTGGTACACCCAAGGTACGCATTGTCAAGGCAAGTAGTCCGGCAATTTCTGATCCGAAGCGCGCCGCAATAAGGATGACAGGAAGCTGGGCGGCAGCAGCTTTGATTCCATCTGCGGGCAGGGAAAAAATAGGAAAGCGACGATGCTGAGACCAGAAGTTCAGCATGGACTTTAATGCTTGTTTCCTAGGGAACCTACCAGGGGGAATTATATAGGCCGATAGTGCTATGCCGACCATTACACCAACAATGTGCGCTATAGCTAGCGTTGCCGCTGAAGGGCTGATGAAACCAGCAGTAATTTGCCCTAATGTTATAGACGCTGCTTGTGCAATCCGCATGTATGAAAGTTTGCGATAATTCCCTTCTGCTGCAGCCCACGATTGCCATATTTGGGCCAACGCAACTGCAAGTGCAGCCGGAATCAGGAGAATTACCAATTCAGTTGGCTGACGCTCAGCGATACTCGGTTGATGTCGGAAGATAAAACTGCATACTACCGCAGCTACAAAAGCTGCGAGGGTTGCAGTAACGACAGTAGTTATTACAGCAATACGCCGTGGCTCACCATCTGGAACAATTGCAAATGCTGTCTCGAACCGACCTGTTAATAACACACCAATAAAATACACAATGCCAAGCCATGCAGCAAAAATGCCAAATTCGGCAGGTGCATATTGACGTGCTATAACCAAAGTCCCAACGATGGGGATTATCTGTGCCACGACCGCACCAGTTAGTACGGATCCAACATTGCGCCAATATCTATCTATTGCCATGCATGTATTCCAATTTTAAATAATATGAAACGCGCATACTGCGGTGACTCAAGATCATTTTTTGCTTGAACCAGTTCGGATTTTTATATTGACTGTGAAGCGAACGTGGTCGTAGGTGGCTTCAATTGAATGCGGTTGCCACATATACAATTACATCCTAGCCTCCGTATTCTTTTAATGTACCAACCACTTTTCCCTGCTGGTCAGCGGTTATATATGGATGCATCGGTAGGCTTAGAACCTTAACCGCAACATTATCACCGAATGGCAGGACTACCTGGGCATCAGCTACAGCGGGCTGCTTGTTTAACGGAATGGGGTAATGCACAGCAGTCGGAATACCTGCTGCTGCCAGGCTTTTCTGCACTTGTTCTCGATTATCCACCCGCACGGTGTATTGCGCCCAAGCGCTTGTGTTGTGGAGTTCAACATGCGGCGTGGTGTTGATGCCCGCCTGGTTCAGCAGTTGGGTGTAGCGCGCCGCCACTTGGTTGCGCAGTGCCATTTCTTCATCCAGAACCGCCAACTTGGGCAGCAGAATAGCGGCTTGCAAAGTGTCTAACCTGCTGTTCACGCCCACGCGTATGTGGTGGTATCGCCTGTCTTGCCCGTGGCGGGCAATTTGGCGCATCACCTTGGCCAGTTCGTCGTCGTTGGTGAAGATGGCGCCACCATCGCCATAGCAGCCCAGCGGCTTGCTGGGGAAAAAGCTGGTGCAGGCTATGGTGCTGAGGTTGCAGCTTTTGCGGCCTTTGTAGGTGGCGCCAAAGCTTTGCGCTGCGTCTTCAATGACTGGAATGCCGTATTTGGCCGCTATGACGTTGATTGCATCAAAGTCAGCGCACTGGCCGTACAGGCTGACCGGGACGATGGCTTTGGTACGCGGGGTAATGGCGGCTTCTAGCAGCGCGGGGTCAAGGTTGTAGGTTCGTGGATCAATATCCACGTACACCGGTTTGGCCCCCAGTAGGGCTACGGTTTCGGCGGTGGCTATGTAGGTAAAGCCGGGGGTAATCACCTCGTCACCAGGGCCAATGCCCAGTGCCATTTGGGCTATTTGCAGGGCGTCGGTGCCGTTGGCCACGGTGATGCAGTGTTTGGCACCAGTGTAGGCGCACAGCTTTTCTTCCAGCTCGGCCACTTCGGGGCCTAGGATGTATTGGCCGTGGCGCAGCATGGTTTCTATGCCGCGCTCAAGTTGTGGGCGCAATTGAGCTTGCTGGCTAGCCAGGTCGATGAATGGCAGCGGATTGTCTTGCGTGGGTGGTGCGGCGGGTGCCTGTAGCCAAGCCAAAGCTTGGACCGGTGACAGGGCAAACACTTCTTCGCCCAGGGTGTCAAATTGTTGGTCTTCTGTGACCACGCACACCGGCTGGCCGCTCAAGGCTCGGGCGGCTGCGGTTATTTGTGCGTCTTCAAAGTCGCGTGCTTGTTGGTAAACCGCAGTTTGCTCAAAACCAAAGTTGCTGAGTACCTCCACGCTGCTCAGCAAATGGGCCATGAGCTGTGGTACCAGTTGCTGAGACACAATTTTGGGGTCAAACCCCTGCCGCTTGAGCACGGTACCGGCCACGTAAGCCAACGTAGGCAATGACGAGGCAGCCACCCAGCGTTTGACTGAAGCGTGCTGCGTGGCATCCAGCAGCTGGGCAGTGGCTGCGCCAGAAGGTGCTTTTGCCCAGCAATTGACCAGTACATTGACATCAAAGATCAGGTTTTTCATGGCTGGCAAGGTACTTTTGTAGCAGGTGTTCTTCCCAGATGGCTTGGTAGTCCATGGGTTCGGTGGCTGGGGGGGCGTTCAGAATTTGCCGGTAGGGGGCCAAAATTTGTTCCACTGTGTCCGCGAAAGACAACATGGCTGGCTGCTGGTTGACTTGGGTTTCTGACTGGTACACGGGCAGGGGTGCCGCTGCAATTTCTTCATCGGGCACGTTGACCACCAGGCGAAAGTTGTTGCGTTTGAGGTGCAGGGGCTGCAACAGTTGGATGTTGCCCTGGTTGTAGATGGCTTCAACTTGCATGGTCAGGCTCCTCGGCGGTTAAAACACCATTTTGCAGTGTGTAGCGCACACCAGTGGCTGGACAAGTGGTTTGGCCATTGCCGGTTAAGGGCAGGTTGAGCTTTTCGCCGTGCTGGCTCATCCAGCCCACTTGGCGGGCAGGCACGCCCACCATGAGAGCGTAGGGCTTCACGTCTTTGTGGATGACTGCACCCGCGCCCACAAATGCGTATTCGCCCACGGTAGTGCCGCAAACGATGGTGCAGTTGGCTCCCAGAGTGGCCCCTTTTTTGACAAGGGTATGGCGGTATTCGCTCTTGCGTTCAACCAAGGCGCGGGGGTTGTACACATTGGTGAACACCATGCTGGGGCCGCAGAACACGCCGTCTTCAAGTGTGACGTTGTCGTACACGCTGACGTTGTTTTGAATTTTGCAGCGGTCGCCAATGACCACTTGGTTGCCCACGAACACGTTTTGACCCAAAGAAACGCCTTGGCCTATTTGGGCACCGCCGCATACATGGGCAAAGTGCCAGACGCGGCTGCCGGCGCCAATGCGTGCGCCTTCGTCCACTATGGCGCTGGGGTGTACGGTGTAGCTCATGGCTGGGTGGTTCAAGATGCTTTACAGACCGAGGGCTTGAACAAAGGGGTGGGTGTTTGGCCCACGCGGCGCCCATGTGGCTGAGCGTATGACGTTGACGGTTTCAATGCAATGGCGGGCATCGGCCAAGCCGTAGCCACGGCCAGCCAAAATTTCTTTGTAGCTGGTGGTGTGCAGGTCGGTAAAGCCTTCGCTGAATTCGAGCTTGTCGCCGCTGATGTCGATGTTGCGGAAGGTGGTTTTTTTGCCTTTGACGTCGGCGGGCAGGTCGTTGGCGTCAATGGACAAGAACCAGCGCACGCGGGCACGCTCATATTCCAAATAGCCAGCGGCTTTGGTTTCGCCGCTGTAATGCACTTGGTTGGTTTGCAGTTGGCCAAAAATGAAGTGCAGCATGTCGTAAAAATGCACGCCAATGTTGGTGGCCACGCCAAAGGACTTGCGGGGGTCGCCTTTCCAGCTTTCGGCGTACCATTTACCTCGGCTTGTGATGTAGGTCAATTCCACATCAAACTTGGTATCGGCTGGGGCAGTGGCTACTTTATCGCGCAGTTTCAAAATAGCTTCGTGGTGGCGCAACTGCAATATGTTGTATACGCGCTTACCGGTTTCTTGCTCCACCAAGGCAAGTTCATCCATCAGCTCGGGCGTGGGCACCAAGGGTTTTTCACAAATGACATCGGCACCAAGGCGCAGGCCAGCTGCAATGTGGGCGTGGTGCAGGTAGTTGGGGGAGCAGACGGCTACATAGTCAAGCGCGGTGGCTGGGTGGCGTTTGAGTTGGTGGGCGTGCTCTTGAAAGCGCTCAAACTCGGTGAAAAATTCGCTTTGGGGCGAAATGCTGTCAATGATGCCGACCGAGTCGTTGATGTCGTAGGCCGCAGACAAACGGTTGCCGGTGTCTTTGATGGCGTGCATGTGGCGCGGGGCAATGTAGCCAGCGGCACCAATGAGTGCAAAATTTTTCATGTGTTTCTGCCCAATGGGGTTCAATTTTTAGAAACGGAAAACCGTGAAGCCTTCGTCGGCCAGCGCATGGCGGCTGTACAAGCACTTCAAGTCTCCCACCACGGGTGTGCGACCTGTGGGTTTGCAGTAGCTGCGCAAGGTTGCAGGGGTTAAATCCCTGAATTCACGGTGACCCACGGCCACCACCAAACTGTCAACCGGTTGCTGCGGGCTGATGGTGCCCAAGGTGATGCCATATTCGTGGTGCACTTCGGCGGGGTCGGCCCAGGGGTCGGCCACCACCACGTTAACGCCCCAGGCTTGCAGTTCTTTGACCAGATCGGCCACTTTGCTGTTGCGGATGTCGGGGCAGTTTTCTTTGAAGGTAATGCCCAGCACACCCACGGTGCTGCGGGCCACATCGATACCATTTTTCAACATCAGTTTGATGACATTGCGGGCGGCGTAGCGGGCCATGTTGTCGTTGATACGGCGGCCAGCCAGAATGACTTGAGGGTGGTAGCCCACTTCTTCGGCTTTGTGGGTGAGGTAATAGGGGTCCACTCCAATGCAGTGGCCACCCACCATGCCAGGGCGGAACGGCAGAAAATTCCATTTGCTGCCTGCGGCCTCCAACACTTCAAGGGTGTCAATGCCCAGGCGGTCGAAAATGACGGAAAGTTCGTTGACAAAGGCGATGTTCAAGTCGCGCTGGCTGTTTTCAATGACTTTGGCGGCTTCGGCAACCTTGAGGCTGCTGGCCTTCCAGGTGCCCGCCTTGACGATTTGACCGTAGAGTGCATCCACAGCCTCAGCCACGTCGGGCGTGCTGCCGCTGGTGATTTTTTTGATGGTGGTGAGTGTGTTGACTTTGTCGCCGGGGACGATGCGTTCGGGGCTGTAGCCACAGAAGAAGTCCACATTGAACGTAAGGCCGCTGTGTTTTTCAAGCACGGGAACGCACACTTCTTCGGTGCAACCTGGGTAGACGGTGCTTTCATAAATGACCACCGCACCGCGCTGCATGGCTTTGCCCACGGTTTCGCTGGCTTTGACCAAGGGGGTTAGGTCGGGCCGGTTGGCTTGGTCAATGGGGGTGGGCACCGTGACAATGAAAACACCGCAAGCAGCAATGTCCGCCAGTTGGTTGCTGTAGCTAAGCTGTTTGGCTGCGGCAATGTCTTGCGGGGTGCACTCTAAGGTGCTGTCTTTGCCGCTGCGCAGCTCTGCAATGCGGGCGGGGTTGATGTCAAAGCCCACCACAGGGCGGTGTTTGCCAAACTCCACCGCCAAAGGCAGACCTACATAACCCAGGCCGATGATGGCAATGGGGGTATTCGCTTCAATTAGAAAACTCACAGAAACCTCGCCTTGTATTAAATAGATCGAATAACGGGTTCAAATACTGTTGAGCCAGCATATGGGCTTGCCCCCATCCCAGCCTTCCCCCAGAGGGGGAAGGAGCAAGGCGGGGAATTGGGCTTAGCTTTGGCCGTATTTGTAGTTGGTATAGCGGTAGCGGCTGTAGCGGTAGCCGTAACCGCCGTAGCGGCGTTTGTCTACTTTGAAGTCGTTGAACACAACGCCTTTCACGTTAACACCCGATTGTTGCAGGCGCTTGACCGATTCGTGAATTTCACCAATGGCGGTGACGTTGGCTTTGGCGATGAGGAACACGGTGCCGGCCACGGGGGCGAGCACCTGGGTGTCTGACACGGCCAGCACGGGCGTGGTGTCGATGATGACCAAGTCGTATTGGGCCGATAGGGTTTGAACCAGTTGCACGGTGGTGGGTGACAAAAGCAGTTCGCCGGGGTTGGGCGGCAGAGCACCGGTGGGAATGATGTCCACACCCGGGGCTACATTGCGCTTCACCACTTGTTCAAAGGTGTGGCTGCCGGCCACCAGTTCACTCAGGCCGGGGCCACGGCTCAGGCCAAAATATTGGTTCAGGTAGCCTTTGCGCATGTCAGCGTCTATCAGCAACACGCGTTTGCCCCCGGCGCCCAACACCGCTGCAAAGTTGGACGACACAAAGGACTTGCCAATGCTGGGGGTGGGGCCTGTGAACAACACCACGTTGTTGCGTGCGTCCAGCAGCGCAAACTGCAGCGCGGTGCGCAGGCTGCGCAGGCTTTCAATGCCGGGGTCTTCAGGTGCAGAAATGGCCAGCAGATGTTGGCCGGGCGCTTTGTTGGTGATGCTTTCGTACAGCTTGGCCTGCACCACGCTGTGAGGCACGGTGGCAAACACGTTCAGGCCGGTGTGGCTTTCAATTTCGGCGCTGTCTTTAATGCCGGAATTCAGCGCATTGCGGGCAAAAGCCAGGGCAACACCGCCAAACAAACCCAGCAAAGCGCTCAGCGCCACAATAAGCTGGCGCTTGGGGGCCACGGGGTTTTGCTGGGTAACGGCTTGGTCCACCACGCGCACATTGCCCACTTTGCCTTCGCGCACCAAGCGCAGTTGTTGGGCGCTGTTGAGCAGGTTGATGTATAGCTCGCTGTTGACCTTCACATCACGCGTGAGGCGCAGCAACTCTTGTTCAACGTTGGGCAAGACTTTCACGCGGTTGTTAAAGCCGCTGATTTCTTTGGTGAGGGTGGCAATTTGCGCGTCAATGACCTGAATGCTGGGGTGCGAGGCGGTGAATTGGCTGCTGAGTTCGCGGCGTTTTTGTTGCAGCTGCAAGAGTTGCGTTTGCAATTCAACTGTTGTTCTAAGAGCCAGTTGGCCTTCGGTGCTCAGGTCGAAGGTGCCTTTTTGGTTGCGAAACTGATTAAAGGCGGTTTCAGAAGCTTCCAGCTGCTTTTTCAGAGTGGGCAAGAAGCCGCTCAAAAAGTCCAGAGATTTGTCGGCTTCGGCAGATTTGCGCTCCACGTTTTGGCGCACGTAGTTGCTGCCCACCGCCTGCAGCACTTGTGTGATTTGCACATCGTCGGTGCCTTGCAGGGTGATGGAGATCACGCCCGATTGTTTGCCTTTTTCGGCAATGCCGAGCTGGGCTTGTAGCCGCTCGATGACGGCCTGGCGGCTTTGGCGCAACAGGGTGAAATGGGCGCCGGGCTTGGCTTCAAGCGCATGCACCACCACGCGGCCTGCGGTGGCGTTTTCGCCCCAGGTGAGGGGTTCGCCCACTGGGCCTTCGGCCAGTGTTTCGCCGCTTGGGCCTTGCAAGATGAAGCCGCCGCTGGTGGTGACCAGGGTAAGGGGCTGGTTTTCTAGCTCGGGGGGCACTTCAAGCAAGCCCACTTGGATGCTTTCGGTGCCGTGCACATAGCCGTCCATGCCCAAGAAGCCGGGCTCAGCCAAGTCTTGGGCCCGGCTGGCCAGCCAGTTGCCCAGCAGCGGAAAACGCTTGGGGCGGGCTGTGGTGTGCAGTTGCAGGTCGTCCACGGCTTTGCCCACCACCAGGCGGGAGCGCAGAATTTCCATTTCGGCGCTGGCGGGGCTTTTGATGTCGAACAAGCTGGCGGCTTCACCCAAGGCGCCGGCTGCACCAGGCTTGCTGTCTTCCACCTGCAACAGGGTGTTGGCTTGGTACACCGGGCGGCTTAAAAAGGCGTAACTGCCGCCCAACAACAAGGCGGCGGCGGTGACGCTTGCCACCAGCCATTTGGCTTCCAACAACACATCAAGCAGGCCAAGAAGGTCAATCTCGTCTTCGTTGGCGGAGGGGGCTGCGGGCAGCTGGGGCGTGTTGGGTGTCATGAATAACGGCAACAGAAAATAGATTTGGGCAAAGCCTGTGGGTCAGCTTCTGGGCTTTAGCGTTGTGGGGCTTTGTGGTGCGAGCGGTTAACCAATGAGGCGGATGCGCCGCGCCCACTGGGCCACGCCTTGGGCAATGCCGGTGTGGGCGGCTTCAAAGGCGGCTCGGGGCTGCTGGTAGGGGTCGGCAATGTCGTAAGGGGTGGAAGCATATTCGGTGCCAAACTCGCCCAGCAGGCGGATTTTGCCGCGCGCCAGGGGGAAACGCTGGGCCAACTCGCGCTGGTGGCTGGCTTCCATGACCAAAATGAGGTCGGCCTGGGTGCACATCCAGGCTTGAACTTGCTGGGCGCGGTGTGTGCTGATGTTGATGCCCGCTTCTAAAGCCAGGGCCTGGGCGGTGGGCTCGGCGGGAGCGCCCACCACAGCGTGCAGGCCTGAAGACCACACTTTGCACTGGGGCAGCGCCTGTGCTAACAGGCCTTCAGCCACCGGGCTGCGGCAGATATTGCCAATGCACACGGCCATGACGTTTTGAATGCTCATGCGGTAAAGAAAACGGGGCTGGGGTTACAGGGCATCAGTTCAGCGCGTCGCGCGTCACGTTGACGGCCTGTGCGCTGGGCAATATGAGGCTGATAACGCGGTTCCAGCGCACCAGGGGCACGGGGTCGACGTAAACCACATCGCGCGCTTGCAGCTCAAAGCCTTCGGCCAGGGCATAGCCCATGGGGCTGCGGGCATCGAGGTGAAAAATTTCGGGCAGCTGGCCAGCGGCGCTCTCGGCGGGCTGGGTGGAGCGGCTGCGAATGACAAAAATTTGCTTGGGGTCGCCCGACGTGGGGTTGATGCCGCCAGACTCGCCCAGGGCTTCGTTCAGGCTCAGGCGGCCATTGCGCAGCGGCAAGGCGGCTTGGCGCACCACTTCGCCCATGACATACACCTTGGCGTCGTCGCGGTGGGCCACGCGCACCAAGTCGTTATTTTTCAGCAAAATTTGTGCAGGGTTGATGCCGCGCTGCGACAGGCTCAGCAAGTTGATGGGGGTGGTAACGCCTTCGCGGGTGATGAAAACCTGGGAGCGATCGGCCGTGGCGGTGAGGCCGCCAGCGCGGCTCAGGGCTTCGGGCAGGGTCATGGGCACGTCGTTGATGGCTTGCAGGCCGGGGGTGCGCACTTCGCCGTCCATGTACACGCGGCCAGCGCGGTAAGCCTGCACGCGCAGGGTGATTTGGGGGTCAACAATGTAGCGCTTGAGGGCCTTGGCCAGCTCAAGGCGGGCTTGGTTTTCTGTAAGGCCTGCAATTTTTAGGGTGCCTATCAGGGGGAACTGAATGAGGCCGTCAGGGCTGACGTTGAAACCGTTGGTGACGCCCGATTGGCTGCTGGCTTCGGTGCCGCTGGTGGTGCTGCCTGCGGGTGGCAACACCAGCTCGGGGTGGCCCCACACGTTGATGTGAACCACGTCGCCCACACCAATGGTGTAGGCACCGGCTTTGCCAAACAGGGGTTGCAGCGCGGCGAGGGTGTTGGCCTGGCGGGCGTCGCGCTGAATGGATTGGATCAGGTCGGGGGTGATGGGGCGCAGCACGCCGGGGGGTGGGGCGTCGGGCAGGTTGGGGTCTGCGGGGGCGTTGGGGGCGCTGGTGCCTGTGACAATGCTACTGCTTTTGCCTTGAAACAAGCGCACCAAGGTGCTGGGGGGAGCCGCTTGGCCGGTGGTTTCTGAGGCGGTGTTTGCGCCTTGGCCTTGCAGCGCGGGGCCAAACAGGGGCCCGGGTGAAAACGCGCACCCAGCCAGGGTCAACAGCAGCGTGCTGGCGGCCAGGGCTTTGGTCGCTGAACGTGAAAATTTCATGGACTGAATCGGGGAGGTTGTTGCTGTGTGAAACGCTTTTTAAACGACCAATTATGCTGTACCGCACATTTAAACAACAAGACAACAACACAACGGCGGCAGTAAACATGGAAAACCGTGACAAACTTTGGGTTGTAAAAATGTGCTCACCTGCTGACAGCCCCTCATGTGCAGGGATTGACAAATAGGTAAAAAAGTGTTTAGCAGCAACTTTTATATTGTTTTTGCACCATTGTTGTGCAATTTTTGTATGCGGCTGGGCGGTAGCACTGCTTATGTGTTGTTATAAATCTTGCACTTTTCAAACGAACCAATTGAACATGGCTTTCAACACTTCACAACCAGCCCCACGCGGCCCAACAGATGCAAGCCACACGGCCCATTACAGCGCAGTGACATGGGCGGTGCTGGCGTTGTCAGCCACCATGGCATCGGGCGCAGCCACTGGCACGCCGCTGCAAGACACGTTTCAAATGGCGCCGCAGGGCTACAGCGGGGCCATCAACACACCCTCGGCAGATGTGTTGCCTTTGGGTAGCACCGTGTTGGGTTTAACCAACAGCGTGCCCGAGGTGGCCCGCAAGTTCCCGGGGGTGGGCGGGTTTGGCACCGGCAACGTGGGCTTTGGTTTGCTGCCGGGCCTGGAGCTGGTGGGCCGGTTGAGCTTTGATGGCAACTTGCAGTGCAATTTGTACAGCGGCAAAAGTGTGTGCCCCGGTGGCATGCGCGATTTGTCGGTGAGTGGCAAGTACCAGCTGCCGCTGCTGCTGCCGTACAACACCCGGTTGGCGGTGGGTTTTACAGACTTTGGCGGTGCGGCCACCAATTTCAGGCAGGCTTATGGCGTGGGCACATCCACACTGGGGCCCATGGACGTGTCGCTGGGCTTCAGCAAAGGCAGCAGCAGAACACCGCTCATGGACGGTGTGTTTGGCAACCTGACGCTGCGCGTGAGCGACCAGCTGGCGGTGGTGTTGGAGTCGGACACGCAAGCCAAACGCCTGGGTGCACATTATGTTCAGCCGCTCACGCGCGACATGGATTTGCAGCTGGGCTACAGCCACAAACTGAGCGGCCCGGCGCACCAGCAAAGCAACCAGTTCACCGCAGCGCTGCGTTTTCAAATGGACAAGAAGCTGCGCTTGGCCAGCCAGCAGCAGCAGCCCACCTGGGCGGCAAGCCCGGCCGAAGCCACACCGGCCACGCTCGACCAGCGGGCGCTGGCCCTCTCTAGCCGCTTGGCAGAAAACGGGTTTGCCAACATCCACATTGCAGCTTTGCCTGCGGCCAATGGCCAACCGCTGCTGTGGTGGGTGCAGGCCGACCCGGTGGGCTGGCGCAAAGACCACCAGCAGGCGCTGGGCGCGGGCCTGGTGCAGTGGATGCTGGGCACAGAGGCGGACGATGCCGAGGTGGTGCTGAGCCTGACCTACATGGGCCAGCCCACCACCAGCGTGCACACCACCCGCAACTGCCTGAATGGTTTTGCCATGGGGCAAGACAGCTGCGGCAAAGGGCTGGCGCTGCGTTTCTTCAGCAGCAAGGCGCTGCCACAGCGGCTGCAAGCGGCCAAAAAGACGAACAAGGTGGACACCCTGGTGAGCAACGCCGCGCCTTACGCCTGGAAGCCGCAGTTTGAGCTGGGGGCCAACATCCGGTCCGCCATTGGCACCGAATATGGACTGGCCGACTATTCGGCTGCGCTGGATGTGGGCGCGCAAGTGCAACTGGGCGACTTGAGCCCGCTGGGCGAATGGGGCAAGGGCTGGATGTGGCAGGGCAATGTGTTGGTGCCCGTGGCGCGCTCTGAAGACTTTGACAAGGGTGGTGTTTATTCCCGCTTGGGTCACCCCAAAACAGAGGTAGACCAGTCTCTGGTGAGCTACATGCGCACCATTGACACGCCTTGGGCCAGCAATGTGGCGGTGCAGGCTTCGGTGGGGGCTATTAACCGCTACAGCCGCGGTGGCCAAGTGGACGCGGTGTGGATGAACACCTTGGGCGACTGGCGCGTGGGTGGCACGCTGGGGGCCTACAGCCGCAGCAGCGCGGCGGGCACACGCAGCACAGAAACCCCGGCCTTGCTGAGCGTGCGCCGCTCGGTGTTGGCGGGCAGCTGGCAGCTGGAAGGCACAGTGGGACAGTTTTTGGCGGGTGACACGGGATTCAAGGCGGCCAGCCACCACTGGTTTGGCGACTACAAGCTGAGCTTCTACATCAACGAGAGCAAGGGCAGCACGGCGGCCATGCCCAAGCGGCGGTTTGCGGGGTTCCAAGTGTCGCTGCCGCTGGGGCCAAAGGGCAGCACAGCCACCGGCTGGGGCAACGTGCGCGGTCAAGACCGCATGGCCTGGGGCGTGCAAACCAAAATTGGAGAAACCAACAACGCTTTGACTTCGGGCTACGCAGAAGCACCTCAGCCTCGCCACGGTGTGTGGACCGACATAACCAACCACGACCGCAGCGGCCCGGTGGACATGTGGGCCAACCGCCATGCCATGCGGGCGGCTTTGCAGCAAGAAAAACCCTGAGAAAGTTGCTCGAATTTGGTGCACAGTTGATAAAAACCAACTGTTTTTTGAGGATTTTTGGACACGTTAGGCTGTTTTTTGCTTGACATGTACTCTGAAACGGGCGATGCCGTTAACATGATGCACGGGGCTGCTCCGGCCTTGGCTCAACTTTTTTGATAGAGGAAATGTCTTATGAAACTTCGATTGAACAAACTGATGGCCGGCCTGGTGATGGCTGGTGGTGCTGTGGCTCTGGTGGGCTGCGGTGGTGGTGATGCGCCTACGCTGGTGGTGAAAGCCAACTCGGTTACCAGCATTACAAACACGCCTGCGGCTGTTGCAACCACCAAGGTGCTGGTTGAAGCAGCCACCGGTGCAGCGTTCACGCTGCCAGCGTTGAGTTTCGACAATGCAGTCTCCACTTCTGCAGCCGCAGCAGCACCCGTTGGTGCTGTTTTGGAAATTTCCACAGCAACACCCGCTGCAGGCACGATAACAGCAGCTACTATTGCCGCCTTCAAGATTACCGCCCCCACTGGCGCAGCAGCGGGTGAAGTTAATGGTGTGGTTGACGCAGGCTCTTGCCGTTTCCGCGTGACCTCCTCTACGGGTGTTTTTGCGGCGAGCTGGGTTGTGGGCCAGATCTACGTGAAGAACCCTTGCCAGATCACGTTGCCTGTGGCTAATGCCGCTGTTGGCGCCACGGTACAAACCCCCGTCAACTTGACGCTGGGTACGTCTACCGTAACCGCTACCAACAAGACAGTGACCGTTACGGTGACGCCTGGTACGGGTAACACAGCTACCATCAGCGTGGGTGGCAGCACGATCACGGTGGAACCCCTGCCAACCGGCTCGGCAACCTGAGTCTGACGACGAACGGTTTTAACCGTTTGTTGTAAAAAAG
>JAUXXN010000233.1 GCA_030684755.1 Hydrogenophaga sp. | reverse complement strand
TGCGCAGCAAATAGGCCGGGTGGTAGGTGACGATGACCGGCACGCCCTGGTAGCGGTGCACTTGCCCGCGCAGTTTGCCGATGGGCTCGTTGCTTTGCAGCAAAGCCTGCACCGCAAAGCGGCCCATGGCGATGATGATTTTGGGCTGCACCAGCGCCACTTGGCGCGCCAGGTAGGGCGCGCACTGCGCCACCTCGGCGGGCTGCGGATTGCGGTTGGCCGGGGGGCGGCACTTGAGCACGTTGGAAATGTAAGCCCCCTGCGCGCCCTCACCGCTGCGGCTGAGCCCCACGGCGCGCAGCATGTTGTCGAGCAACTGCCCGGCCGCGCCCACAAAAGGCTCGCCTTGCAGGTCTTCGTTTTCACCGGGGGCCTCGCCCACAATGAACCAGTCGGCCTGCACATGGCCGGTGCCGAACACGGTGTTTTTTCGCTTCTCGCACAAAGCGCAAGCCCGGCAGTTGGCCACGGCTTCGCGCAACGCGGGCCAGTCCATGGTGTCGATGCCGCTGGGGCGTGCTGTCAGTGCGATGGCCGTGGCCACCGGTGCGGGCGCCGCAACGGAGGGCTGGGCAGCAGGGGTGGGCGCCGGGTGGACCACGGCGGGTGGGCGGTCGGCGGTGGGTGCCACAACAGGCGCAGCGGCGGGCGCCTTTGTCGCCACCGGTGCAGATGCAGGCCGACCCGCAGGCGGCTTGGCCACAGCCAGCGGCGCAGCCGGTATGGGTGCCCAGACACGCACCCCCATTTCGGCCAGCATGGCGCGCTGTCGCGCATCGAGTTGTGGCACAAACGAGGTGTCCAGGGCCGCTGCCAGGGCGTCTGACTCGGCGATGTCCACCGGTGGGGCGGCTGGCGTGTGCAGGTCTTGGCTCATGGCGCTTTCTCTTGGGTAGCGCGGGTCTGGGCCACCACCAGGTTCAGACTCATCACCACAGCGTCTTCGCGCTCGCGCTGGCCCGCCGGGTAGTAGCCCCGGCGTAGTCCTACCTGGGCAAAACCGTAGCGCTGGTACAAAGCCCGCGCTGGGGCGTTGCTGTGGCGCGCTTCCAGCCAGAGCCACTGCGCGCGCTGCCCGCGCGACCAGAGCACCAGGGCGTCGAGCATGAAGCGCGCCCAGCCTTGGCGCTGCTGCGCGGGGGCTACGGTGATGTTGAGCAGGTGCACCTCGTCCACGCCAGGCATGGCCACCAGGTAGCCCAGCAGCACACGGCCATCAGCCCGCCCCGGGTGAACCACCTCACCCGGCAACGCTTCGCCCAGCAGCAGCACGGCCGGGTAACCCGCCTGCAGCGAGTCGCTGAAATGTTTGCGCGACCAGGGGTGGGTGTAGGCGGTTTTCTCCACCTCGACCACCGTGTCCAGATCGGCCTCGGTCATGGGCACAAAGGCGATGCGGCGCTGGCTGTGGATGAGCGCAGGGCTGGCGTTGTGGGCGATGTCTGCGGTATCGGCTGAGACCAGTGCAGGCCAGTCGCGCTGGGCCCAGGCGGGGGCTGCAACAGGCTGAGGGGCAGCGGCGTCGGGGGTGAGGGCTGGTGCAGAAGGCGCCATGGGTCTCGGGCTCAGGGTGTGGTGACAGCAGGCAGTGCGTCGGCGGCGCTCAGGCGCAACGCATCGCGCTCGGCGGTGGTTTGCGCCACTTTGTCGCGCACATACAGCGGCAGCGCGTCGCGGGCAGCCACAGCCGAGCCGCGCGCCAGCAGGCCGGGTGCCAGTTGCAGCAGCGCGCTGGCGCTGGGCAAGGCCTGCAGGCGCTGGCCGGGCACGTGGGCCAGCCGCTCGGCGTAAGCCGCAAACACGTTGCCAGCCAGCAGACAGCGGCCCTCGGCCAGGCCCGCGTTGGCTGGCAGGCACGGCGCCAGGTAAGCGCCCAGGTCTTGCGGCGCGCACAGGCGCGGCGGCGCCAGCGGGCTCAGCCCTTGGGCGGTGTGGGCGTAGGGCGCCACGTACAACTCGTCCATGCGGGCATCGAGCAAGGCCACGATCACACCGGGAACCGGATCGCTCGCCTGTTCTAGGGTGTGACATGCCGCTTGGGCCAGCGCCAGCAGCGTGTCAACCGCCAACACCGGCAAGCCGCCGGGCTGGCTGGGGCTTTGTGCACCGTAGGCCAAGCCCTGCGCCACGGCGCAGGCGGTGCGCAGGCCCGTGAACGAGCCCGGCCCACGGCCAAACACCACCGCGTCCAGGCTGTGCAGCGTCCAACCGGCCTGGGTCAGCAGCGTTTGCACCAAAGGCAACAGCGTGGCAGAAGCCTGGGCTCCGCCTGGGCCGGTGTGCTGCCAAACCGGGGAGCCGGGCGCGCCGCTGCCCAACGCGACCGACAAGGTGTCGGTGCTGGTTTCCAGGGCCAGCAGACGCAGCGCGGCAGGGGATGGGGTGGAAGCATCAAAGGCGGTAGCAGGCATCTAGGCATTATCGGCCAGCGAATGCGCTTTGCGCTCGGCACCGCTGGGCCCCTTCGCTGGCAAGCCAAGCCCACCGGCGCACCACCGCCGCCACATAATGAAAACACCATGATTTCATTTGTTGCCCGCTCCCTGTTGACCCTGCGCCTGTTGCTCGCCGCCATGGCTGGCCTGGCCCTGCCTATCCATGCCCAAACGGCTACCGCTGTGGGCGCATTGCCGCCGGAAGTGTCGGCCGCGCTGGCGCGTGCGGGCGTGCCGACGGGTGCGTTTTCAGCCATGGTGGTGTCGCTGGACGCCAACAACCAAGAGCGGCTGCGTTACCGCGCCCATGTCTCGGTGAACCCGGCATCGGTGATGAAATTGGTCACCACCTACGCCGCCATTGACTTGCTGGGACCCGATTTCACCTGGAACACCCAGTTTTACAGCGATGGCGAAGTTAGCCAGGGTGTGCTGCGCGGCAACCTGTATGTGCGCGGCGGAGGCGACCCGAAACTGGTGCTGGAACGCATCCAGGCAGCGTTCATGAACCTGCAAGACCAGGGCGTGCGGGTGATTTTGGGCGACATGGTGTTGGACCACAGCGCGTTCGAGCTGCCCACCATCGACCCCGGCGCCTTCGACGGCGAGGCCCTGCGTCCGTACAACGCCACGCCCGATGCGCTGCTGGTCAATTTCAAGTCGGTGGTGCTCACCTTTCGGCCCGACACCGGCGCCGGCGTGGCCCGCGTGACCAGCGAACCGCCCATGGCCGGTTTGGCCATTGACGCCGCCGTGCCGCTGTCGCGCACGGGCTGTGGCGACTGGCGTGGCGGCCTGCAAGCGCGCTTCAACGACGCCAACAGCATCCGTTTTGAAGGCCGCTACCCCAGCAGCTGCGGCGAGCGGGTGTGGCCCGTGGCCTACCAAGACCCCGCCAGCTACGCCGCCCGCTCGCTGGAAGGACTGTGGCGCGCCAGCGGCGGCGCCATCACCGGCGAAGTGCGCGCGGGCCTCACACCCCCTGGCGCGCGGCTGCTGCACGAAGCGGATTCACTGCCACTCTCGGACATCATCACCGACGTGAACCAGTGGAGCAACAACGTGATGGCGCAACAGGTGTTCCTCACCCTGGGCCGACTCTCGCCCACGCGGGTGCTGACCGAGAGCACCCTGGCCGACCGGCTGGCACCGGTGCGCACCGCCCGGTTTGAGCGCTCCCGCGAAGTGGTGGCCAACTGGTGGAGGCGCACCTTTGGCCTGCGCTACACCGCCCCGGTGATGGACAACGGTGCGGGCTTGTCGCGCTCCGAACGCATCACCCCAGAAGCCCTGGTGGGCTTGCTGCGCCACGCCGCCGCGCACCCCCAAGGTGGGCAATTTGTGCAATCGCTGTCCATTGCCGGTGTCAACGGCACCACCGCCCGCATGGCCCGAGGCGCCCAGAGCGCCGCGCGCGGCAACGCCTGGCTAAAAACCGGCACCCTGCGCGATGTGACCGGCATCGCGGGCTATGTGAACGCGGTTAACGGCCAACGCTACGCCGTGGTGGGCTTCATCAACGACCCCAACGCACCGGCGGCACGGCCCGCGCTGGAGGCGCTGGTGGAGTGGGCTGCGGCGCAGGCGGACTGAGCTGAAAAGCTTCCCCCCACTCCAGCCAAAGCACACGAATCGATCCTTGTACGTGGCGAGAAGAAACCGACTTTAGACTCCGCGCCCCAACACGCAGAGAAACCCTTCGCGCTGGTGTAAACCCTCTGTTTCCATTTCGGGTCTGGCTCTAACATTTGCATTTGAAAAAAAGAACGACCGTTCTTTTTATTGGTTGAATTTCGTTACACCCCAGCAGGAGACACGCATGAAGTTTTTGAAATTGGCGGCGATTTCGGCCGCTTCCATCGGCGTTTTGGCAGGCTGCGGCGGTGGCGATAGCACCGACGCGGGCAGCAGTTTTGACTTGAGCGGCGCGCCGGGCAGCCTGATCGCAACACCCACAGCGCTGACCACGCTCACCCCAGCCGCATTCACAGCAGCCTTGACCCAGGGTGGTGCAGCCAGCCTGCTTCAAGTCACCGGTGCACCCAAGTGCAACATCACTTTCAACTATTTCCAATACGGCACGGTGGGGGGCGCAGGCGAAAAGACCTCGGCTTCCGGCGGCATCATGGTGCCCAGTGGCACCGACCCGGCCTGCACCGGCCCACGCCCTGTGCTGCTCTACGCGCACGGCACCAGCACAGACAAAAACAAGAACATGGCCAGCCCGCAAGACGGTGAAGCCGCCTTGGTAGCTGCCATGTTCGCCGCTCAAGGCTACATCGTGGTGGCGCCCAACTACGCGGGCTACGAGTCGTCCCCGCTGCCCTACCATCCTTACCTGAACTTGGAACAACAAGCCCAAGACGTGGTGGACGCACTGACTGCGGCGCGCAAAGGCTTTGCCGCCATCAACGCCAGCGCCAACAGCAAGCTCTTCGTGAGCGGCTATTCACAGGGCGGTTTTGTGTCCATGGCGGCCCAGCGCAAGTTACAACTGACCGGCACCCCGGTGACCGCAGGGGCCCACCACTCCGGCCCCTACAACCTGGGCTTTTTTGGAGACATCGTGTACAGCGGACGGGTGAACCTGGGTGCCACTCTTTTCAGCCCACTGCTGAACACCAGTTTCCAGCGCACGTACGGGAACATTTACGCCACACCCAGCGAAATGTACGAAGCCACCTTTGCCACGGGCATCGAAACCCTGCTGCCCAGCACCACGCCGCTCAACACGCTGTTGAGCACAGGCAAGCTGCCGGCCACGGCGATGTTTGCAGCTGACAGCCTGCCCAAGCCAGTCGGCTTCGAGCTTTTCTTCGGCACGCCCAACCTGATCAAGACCAGTTACCGCAATGCGGTACTGGCCGATGCCGCAGCCAACCCAACAGCCCCCAAACACCCCCTGCGTGTGGCGGCCTACAAGAACGACCTGCTGGCCCAGAACTGGACCCCTGCCCAGCCGATGCTGCTGTGTGGCGGCAACGCCGACCCCACGGTGTTCTTCAGCGCCAACACCAGCACGGCCAAAGCGTATTTCAACGGCAAGGGTGTGCCCGACCAAGCAGTGACCGTCCTGGATGTGGACAGCGCACCAACGGGGATGAACGACCCCTTCCTTTTGGCAAAAGGGGGCTTTGCACAGGCCAAAGCGGCCACTGGTGACGCGTCAGCGGTCTTGCAGGCCTACCACGGAACGCTGGTACCGCCCTTCTGCAATGCAGCTGCACGCGGCTATTTCGCTCAGTTTTAAACCTCGGCTCACAACCGTATCCACCCACACACAGAGCACCACAACATGAAAAAAACATTCATTGCCACCGCCGCAACGCTGGCCTGTGCCGGCGCCTGGTCACAGGTCACGCTGTACGGACTGGCCGACGTCAGCATCACCCACGTCAGCGGCTATGCCCAAGGCAGCGTCACAAGCCTGTCCAGCGGACACATGGAAGGCTCGCGCTGGGGCATCAAAGGTGAAGAAGACATGGGCGGTGGCTTCAAAGCCCTGTTCACCCTGGAAAGCCGGGCCGAGCTGGATACCGGTGGTCTGGGTAACCGCCCTGCGTCGGGCAACCAACTGCCCGACCGCCTGACCGCCGGATTGCCACCTGCCGTAGCCACCGCCCTGACAAACACTGCCATTGGGCCATCGCTGGGTGTCAACCTCAACAACAACACCTTTGACCGTCAGGCATGGGTAGGCTTGGTCACGCCCGTCGGCGGTTTTTTGATGGGTCGCCAATACACACCTGCCTTTGAGGCGTTTGCCACGTTTGACGTCATGAACACGCAGAGCGCCTTGTCGCCCGCGCAAGTGACGTCAATACCTGCTGGCCTCGATATTCGCTACAACAACACGTTGCAGTACCGGATCGTGCAAGGCCCCTGGAACGCAGCGCTCATGTATGGCTTTGGCGAGGGCGCCAACAGCGCGAGCAATCGGTTGCTGGGCATCAACACGCTTTACAAGGGCAGCGCCTTCAACGTAGGTTTCGGCGTCAACAGCAAAAAGAATTCGGCTGGACAGCAAGCGCTCAAAACCACGGTGCTGGGCGCCTCCACGGCCAGAGGCGACTGGATCGTTTCGGGTATGTTCGCCCGCATCCAGGAACCCAACCCTTCGTCAGGGCCCGAGCTGAGTGCTGGCCTCACCTTGGCCGGTGTACCAGCACCGTTGATCAGCACCGTGCTGGACCGGCTCAAACAAGATGCCAATTTGATCCATGTGGGTGCCCGCTACAACATGGGCAGCGCCGGTCATGTCACGGTGGCTTACAACAAACTCAACGACAAACGAGCCTCCAACGCCGACATCACCTCTTACGGTGTGGCCTACACCTACCCGCTGTCCAAGCGCACCAACCTGAACGCTGTGCTCACCCGATTCAACAACAGCGCCAACGCGCAAGCAGCCCCTGGCGGCAACGGATACCTCGGTGGTGTCACCGCCACGGCGGGTCGCGACGCCACCTCGTTGGCACTGGGCATGCGCCACAGCTTCTGAGACCAACCCGCTCGCGCGGGTTGCGGGTGAAGCTTCAAGGCTGCGCGGTAGGTTTCAAGCCGCCGCGCGCTGCAACCGGTCTCGCACGCCGTCCCATTCGGGGCTGGCGGGCGGGGTTTCCACCCAAATGAGTTTCACACCGGCGGTGTCCAGTTCGCGCAGTGTGGCGAACAGAGCTTGCGCGGCTTGCGCGGCGTTGTCGGGCATGCGGCGCACCGCCACGCCCGGGGCGGCTTTGAGCGCGGCTCGGGCATACACCGCAATGTGCCGTGCGTCGGCACCCAGCAGGTCCAGCGCGGCTTGCAGCGCGGGGGCAGCCATCAGCCGCACCTTGGCGTTGGGCGCGTAGTGCGATTCAAGCGTGCCGGAGGCACGCGGGGCGGCGCCATCGCGTTCGCGCAGCGGCTGGCCACACGCAGCCTCCAGCTGCGCCTGCGTGACCATGCCCGGGCGCAGCAGCACGGGGTAGCCCCGGGTGCCATCGACGATGGTGGATTCAATGCCCACCGGGCAAGCGCCGCCATCCAGAATCAACAAGGCTGCGTCGGGCAGTTGGGCGAATTCTTCGGCCACGTGCGCGGCGGTGGTGGGGCTGACGCGGCCAAAACGGTTGGCGCTGGGTGCGGCCACGCCGTGTACACCGTGGGCGCGGGCCGCCGTCAGCAGCGCCTGCGCCAACGGGTGCGACGGGCAGCGCAGGCCCACCGAATCTTGCCCGCCCGCCGCTACAGCGGCCACACCGGCACGGCGCGGCAAGATCAGCGTGAGCGGGCCGGGCCAGAAGGCGTGCATGAGCGCCAGGGCAAAAGCGGGTACCTCGCGGGCGTAGTGGTCCACCCCGGCGCGCCAGCCGTGGGCGCCATCGCCGGGCGCCAAATGCACAATGAGCGGGTGGTCGCTGGGGCGGCCTTTGGCTGCAAAAATGCGTTGCACCGCGCTGGCGTTATCGGCGTCTGCCGCTAAGCCGTACACGGTTTCGGTGGGCATGCCCACCAACGAACCAACGGCCAGCCGCTGCACCGCCTGCTCGATGGCGGCGGGGTCGGATGCGTGAAGTACCAGAGACATGGGTGTGTGCGGCCTCGTCAAGCCAGAAAACGCCGCAGGCGCTGCAGGGAGGTCATAAGCCCGGCAAACCCAGCAAGGCCAGCACCTTGGCCGCCGTCTCGCGCACCTCAGCCACGCTGGGCGCGGTGATGTTCAGGTGGCCCATCTTGCGGCCCCGGCGCGCGCTGAGCTTGCCGTACAGGTGCAGGTGGGTGCCGGACAGCGCCAGCACCTGCGCCCATGGCGGCGACACGGCTTGTTCGCTGGGCTTGGCGCGCACGCCGTTGGCATCGAACCACAAGTCGCCCAGCAGGTTGACCATGATGGCCGGGCTGTGCTGGCGCGGCGTGGGCAGCGGCAGGCCCGCCAGGGCGCGCACCTGGGCTTCAAATTGGGAGATGTCGCAGGCGTTTTGCGTGTAGTGGCCGCTGTTGTGCGGGCGCGGCGCCATTTCGTTGACGATCAGGTCCAGACCGCCCTGGCCATCGTCCACCAGGAAATATTCCACGCACAACACGCCCACGTAGTTCAGGTGGTTCGCAATGGCCACCGTGCTGGCGCGTGCGCGCTCGGCCAGCGCTTCGGGCACGGCGCCCTCGTACACGGCGGTGAGCGCCAAAATGCCGTCGCGGTGGGTGTTGGCCTGCACCGGAAAGCTCACGCTCTGGCCATCCGAACCGCGCGCCACGATCACCGAGCACTCGGCCTGCAGCGGCATGAGCTTTTCCAGCACGCAAGACACGCCACCCAACTGCTCCCAGGCGGCGGCCAGCTCGTCGCGGTTGTTCACGCGCACCTGGCCTTTGCCGTCGTAACCCAAGCGGGCGGTTTTCAAAATGCCGGGCAGCAAATCGGCGGGCACAGCCGCCAGCAGCTCGGCGCTGGTGATGGCGGCATAAGGCGCGGGGTACACGCCACTGACAGGCGCGCACTGCACAAAATGCGCTTTTTCTTTGATGCGGTCTTGCGCCACCGCCACGCAGGCCGCCGACGGCGCCACCGGCCGGTGCGCACCCAGGGTGACCAGCGCGGGCGCGGGCACGTTTTCAAACTCGGTGGTGATGGCTTCGCAGCGCTGCATCAGCTGGGCCAGACCCTGCTCGTCGCCGTAGGGCGTTTGAATGTGGAAGTGGCTGATCAGCCCGGCGGGGCTGGCCGGGTCGGGGTCGAGCACCGCCGTGAAATAACCCATGGCCTGGGCCGCCTGCACAAACATGCGGCCCAACTGACCTCCGCCCATCACGCCCAGGGTGATTTGCTGGCCGCTGGCCGAGGTGCTGCCGGGAAGAAGGGGCTTGAAGCTCATGGGTCAATGCTCAGAAAAATGGGGGCCAGCTGATGGGGACAAGGTCAGGTGGGCAAAGTCATGTTGCGTGCAGTTTCGGTCTGCTCGGCGCGAAAAGCTTGCAACCGCTCGCGCAGCGCCGGGCTTTCGCTGGCCAGCAGCGCCACCGCGAACAGCGCCGCATTCGCCGCACCCGCTGGGCCAATGGCAAACGTGGCCACCGGAATGCCCTTGGGCATTTGCACAATCGACAGCAGGGAATCCATGCCCTTGAGGTATTTCGACGGCACCGGAACGCCCAGAACCGGCACGATGGTTTTGGCCGCCAGCATGCCAGGCAGATGCGCCGCCCCGCCTGC
>JAUXXN010000227.1 GCA_030684755.1 Hydrogenophaga sp. | reverse complement strand
TCTTCGGTGCCGTTGCCGTGGTGAACATCAAAGTCGATGATGGCCACGCGCTGCAAGCCGTGGCGTTGCAGCGCGTATTTGGCGGCAAGCGCCACGTTGTTCACAAAACAAAAACCCATGGCCTGGGGGCGCGTGGCGTGGTGGCCCGGCGGGCGCACGGCGCAAAAAGCGTTCACCATTTCACCGGCCATGATGGCGTCGGTGGCGTCAATGGCTGCGCCAGCGGCCATCAAAATAGCGTCCCAACTGTGGATGTTGATGGACGTGTCGGGGTCCAGCTGGGCGTGGCTGGGGCCGCCAGCGGCGATGTCGTCGCGCAGCCCGTCGCTCAAACCGCGCAACGAGGCCAGGTGCATGCGCCCGTGCGCCAGCTCCATGTCAGCCATGGATGCGGCGGTGGCTTCGCGGCGCTCCAGCGCCATGTCGAGCCCGGTGATGCGCAAGCGCTCTTCAATGGCGTCAAGCCGCTGCGGGCATTCGGGGTGCCCGAGGCCCATTTCGTGGCGCCAACAATTCTTGTGGGTGAAATATCCGGTGGCCTGGCTCATGAATTTTTTGCGGTATGGTTCGCGGCATGCACGCCGATACAAAAATACTTCAGCTTTTAAATCAGCTTAACACGGTCATTGTGGGCAAATCGCAGCAGGTTTCTGACTGCGTGGCTTGCCTGCTCGCTGGTGGACACTTGCTGATTGAAGACGTTCCCGGGGTCGGCAAAACCACCCTGGCCCACGCCCTGTCGCGCTCGTTCGGGCTGCAATTTTCGCGCGTGCAATTTACCGCCGACCTGATGCCCAGCGACTTGGTGGGGGTGTCTATTTATGAGCGCGAGCGCGAGGGCTTTGTGTTCCACCCCGGCCCGGTGTTTGCGCAGGTGCTGTTGGCCGACGAAATCAACCGCGCCAGCCCCAAAACCCAGAGCGCGCTGCTCGAAGCGATGGAAGAAAAACAGGTCACGGTCGAGGGCGAAACCCGCCCGCTGCCGCAGCCCTTCTTTGTGATCGCCACGCAAAACCCGCAAGACCAGTTGGGCACTTACGCCCTGCCCGAGTCGCAGCTGGACCGTTTTCACATGCGCCTGTCGCTGGGCTACCCCGACCGAGCCGCCGAACGCGAACTGCTGCGCGGTGCCGACCGGCGCCAGCTGCTGGAAAAATTGCCGCCGGTGCTCACCCCAGCCGACCTGGCGCGGCTGCAACTAGCCGTGTTGGCCGTGCACACCGCCGAGCCGGTGCTGGACTATTTGCAAGACCTGGTGGCCGCCACCCGCTCTGGCCGCTGGTTTGCGCAAGGCTTGTCGCCGCGCGCCGCACTGGCTGTGCTGCGTGCGGCCAAAGCGCAGGCTTACCTGCAAGGACGCGACTATGTGGCGCCCGACGACATTGCCGCCATCTTGCCGCAGACCGTGGCGCACCGCATGGTGCCGGTGAGCGACGCAGGGCGCGGCGCGGTGGAGCAGGTGCGCGCCCTGGTGGACGCCACACCGCTGCCATGATGCGGGCGAGCCGCGCCGCGCCGGGCTGGCGCCACCCGTGGCGCGCACTGCGCAGCCGATTGCAGCAGTGGTTTCACAACCGCCTACCGCGCACCGACACGCTCCTGCTGACGCAGCGCAACGTCTACATCGTGCCCACGCGCGCCGGTGCCATGCTGGCGTTCACCCTGATGCTGTTGCTGGTGGCCAGCATCAACTTTCAGCTCAACCTGGGCTACTTACTCACGTTTTTGCTCGCGGGCAGCGCGTTGGTGGGCATGCATGTGTGCCATGGCAACCTGCGCGGTATCCGGCTGCACCTGAGCCCGCCTGCGTCCGTGCACGTTGGACAAGCGGTGATGCTGGACATTCGGCTGACCAGCGATAGCCGACGCATGCGCTACGG
>JAUXXN010000224.1 GCA_030684755.1 Hydrogenophaga sp. | reverse complement strand
ACCTGCGTTTACGTCGCGATTGGCCAAAAAGCCTCGTCGATCAAAAACGTGGTGCGTGCGCTGGAGCAAGCCGGCGCGATGGAGTACACCATTGTCGTGGCCGCTTCGGCTTCTGAATCTGCCGCCATGCAGTACCTGTCGGCCTACTCCGGCTGCACCATGGGCGAGTACTTCCGCGACCGCGGTCAAGACGCCCTGATCGTGTACGACGACTTGTCCAAGCAGGCTGTGGCTTACCGTCAGGTGTCGCTGTTGCTGCGTCGCCCACCAGGCCGCGAAGCCTATCCCGGCGACGTGTTCTATCTCCACAGCCGTCTGCTGGAGCGCGCTGCCCGCGTGAATGCCGACTATGTCGAAGCCTTCACAAAGGGTGAGGTCAAAGGTAAAACTGGCTCGCTGACCGCATTACCTATCATCGAAACGCAAGCCGGTGACGTGTCTGCTTTCGTGCCCACCAACGTGATCTCGATCACCGATGGCCAGATCTTCTTGGAAACCAGTCTGTTCAACGCAGGTATCCGCCCCGCGATTAACGCCGGTATTTCGGTGTCCCGCGTAGGTGGTGCAGCCCAGACCAAATTGATCAAGAGCTTGTCAGGCGGCATCCGTACCGACTTGGCCCAGTACCGCGAACTGGCCGCATTTGCCCAGTTTGCTTCCGATCTGGACGAGGCCACCCGCAAGCAACTCGACCGCGGCGCCCGCGTGACCGAACTGCTGAAGCAGGCTCAGTACAGCCCACAGTCGATTGGTCTGATGGCCTCAACGTTGTACGCCGTGAACAAGGGCTACATGGACGATATCGAAGTCAAGAAAATCTTGTCTTTCGAAAACGGCCTGCATGCTTACCTCAAAGACAAGCACGCGCCCCTGCTGACCAAGCTGGAAGCCGACAAGGCCATGGACAAGGACGCTGAAGCCCAGATGGCGGCAGCCATTGCCGCGTTCAAGAAAACCGGCACGTACTGATCCGGCCCATTGACCCGATAAAGGAGCAGCAATGGCAGCAGGCAAGGAAATTCGAGGCAAGATCAAATCGGTGGAAAACACCAAGAAGATCACCAAAGCCATGGAGATGGTCGCCGCCTCCAAAATGCGCAAGGCCCAGGAGCGCATGCGTGCGGCCCGTCCTTACGCAGAAAAAGTGCGTCAGATCACCGGCAACCTGAGCCGGGCCAATCCGGAATACACGCACCCCTTCATGCAGACCAACGACGCCAAGACCGCTGGTTTTGTCGTCGTGACAACCGACAAAGGCCTGTGCGGCGGACTCAACACCAACGTGTTGCGTGCCGTGACCACTCAGCTCAAGGACCTGCAGGCGCAGGGTGTTGGCGCTGAAGCTGTAGCCATTGGAAACAAGGGCCTCGGCTTTCTCAACCGCATCAACGCCAAGGTCGTGTCCAGCGTAACGGGTTTGGGCGATACGCCGCACCTCGACAAGCTGATCGGCCCCGTCAAGGTGCTGTTGGATGCCTACACCGAAGGTCGCGTCAATGCGGTCTACCTCTGCTACACCAAGTTCATCAACACGATGCGGCAAGAGTCGGTGATCGAGCAACTGTTGCCACTGAACGCCGGAGATTTGCAAGACAATTCTGGCGGTCGTGACTGGGACTATGTGTACGAGCCCGATGCGCCAGCCGTCATTGACGAGTTGCTGTTGCGCTACGTGGAAGCACAGGTGTACCAAGCGGTTGCAGAAAACATGGCGTCCGAGCAGTCTGCTCGCATGGTGGCTATGAAGGCGGCCACCGACAATGCGGGCAGCGTCATCGGCGAACTCAAGCTGGTCTACAACAAGACCCGCCAGGCAGCGATCACGAAAGAACTTTCGGAAATCGTGGCCGGTGCCGCAGCGGTTTGACGTTCTACAGAATTCAGAGAAATTAAAAGGTATCTATCATGTCTCAAGTACAAGGCAAGATCGTTCAGTGCATCGGCGCCGTCGTGGACGTGGAGTTTCCGCGCAACCAGATGCCGCGTGTTTACGACGCCCTGAAAATGGAAGGCTCCGCCCTGACGCTGGAAGTCCAGCAACAGCTGGGCGACGGCGTGGTGCGCACGATTGCGCTGGGTTCGTCCGACGGTCTGCGCCGCGGCATGCTGGTGACCAACACCCATGCGAACATCACCGTGCCCGTGGGTAAAGCCACGCTGGGTCGCATCATGGACGTGCTGGGGGCCCCTATTGATGAGCGTGGTCCAGTGGATCAGACGCTGACGGCACCCATTCACCGCAAGGCGCCAGCTTATGACGAGTTGAGCCCTTCGCAGGAGCTGCTCGAAACCGGTATCAAGGTGATCGACTTGATCTGCCCATTCGCCAAAGGCGGTAAGGTGGGTCTCTTCGGCGGCGCCGGTGTGGGCAAGACCGTGAACATGATGGAACTGATCAACAACATCGCCAAGGCACACAGCGGTCTGTCGGTGTTCGCTGGTGTGGGTGAGCGTACCCGTGAGGGCAATGACTTTTACCACGAGATGGCCGATTCCGGCGTGGTGAACCTGGAGAATCTGGGTGAGTCCAAAGTAGCCATGGTGTACGGCCAGATGAACGAGCCTCCAGGAAACCGCCTGCGCGTGGCCCTGACCGGTTTGACGATTGCCGAGTCCTTCCGTGACGAAGGCCGTGACGTGCTGTTCTTCGTGGACAACATCTACCGTTACACACTGGCCGGTACCGAAGTGTCTGCTCTGTTGGGTCGTATGCCTTCCGCTGTGGGCTACCAGCCTACGCTGGCTGAAGAAATGGGCCGTTTGCAGGAGCGCATTACCTCCACCAAGGTCGGTTCGATCACCTCCATCCAGGCCGTTTACGTGCCAGCCGATGACTTGACCGATCCATCGCCCGCCACCACGTTCGCTCACTTGGATTCCACCGTGGTGCTGTCGCGTGACATCGCTTCCTTGGGTATCTACCCCGCTGTGGACCCACTGGACTCCACCAGCCGCCAACTGGACCCTCTGGTTGTCGGCCAGGAACACTACGAAACCGCACGTTCCGTGCAGAACACGCTGCAGCGCTACAAAGAACTGCGTGACATCATCGCCATTCTGGGTATGGACGAACTGGCACCTGAAGACAAGCTGGCTGTGGCCCGTGCCCGCAAAATCCAGCGTTTCCTGTCGCAGCCGTTCCACGTGGCTGAGGTGTTCACCGGCTCGCCTGGTAAGTATGTGACGCTGGCAGAAACCATCCGTGGTTTCAAGATGATCACCTCTGGCGAATGCGACCACCTTCCCGAGCAATCGTTCTACATGGTGGGCTCGATTGACGAAGCGTTTGAGAAAGCCAAAAAAGTCGCATAAATCGGTTTGAAGGCTGTTGAGCAAGCGGGTGTGTAGCAGGGTGCGAAAGTGCTCAATGACACCTCAAAAACCCAGACAGCCGTTCATTTGCTTTCCCTCGACTTTTTAAAGGAGTACATATGAGCACCATCCGCGTCGATGTGGTCAGCGCCGAAGAATCCATCTTTTCGGGCGACGCCAAGTTTGTGGCGTTGCCGGGCGAAGCCGGTGAATTGGGTATTTTGCCTGGTCACATTCAGCTGATTACCCGAATCAAGCCTGGTGCCGTGCGCATCGAAAAGGCCGACGGTACCGAAGAGTTTGTGTTTGTGGCGGGTGGCATTTTGGAAGTGCAACCCCATCACATCACCGTGCTGTCCGACACCGCGATTCGCGGCAAGGACCTGGACGAAGCCAAAGCCGCTGATGCCCGCAAGCAGGCCGAGGAAGCCGTTAAGAATGCCAAGAGCGATATCGATCTGGCCAAGGCCACCTCTGAATTGGCCGTGATGGCCGCTCAGATTGCTGCCTTGCGCAAATACCGTCAGAAAAAGTGACCTAAAGTTTGTCGGGCATTTGCTGGCCAACCTAAAAAATACCGGCCATGAGCCGGTATTTTTTTGCATGAATCGGACGTTCATAAAAGGTCAGCAACGGACCACACAATCTGGCAACTCGTTGGCTGCAAATTTATCTTGGGGTGCAGGGAAGTGCTCCACCAGCAAGGCTGAAACTTCTTCTAGCGCTTGAGTCAGTCCATCTTCAAACGCGCCGTTTTGTAATTGGAGGGCCAGACGGTTCACGATGGCTTGCCACTGCGCAGGTTCTACGCACCGTGCTAGTGCACGGTCGGCCACGAATTCGATGGCATGCTCGGCCAGCAACAGGTAAATCAGTACCCCGTTGTTGTTTTCGGTGTCCCAGACTCGGAGGCGTCCAAACCAGTCCAAGGCACGCTCTCGGACCACCTTGCCAAGCGGGTGTTCGGCAGACACGGTCCACAAGTTTGTCCAAGGCAAGCCCGCCTCTACGCAGATGCGCACCTCGCCTGTGTGGCGGGCTTCACTGGCGGTCACACGCCGAGCCAGTCGGTTGGCCACGTCATCCGGCACAGCGTGCAGCGTGTCGGAGCGGTCAAGCCATTGGTGTTTGAGAATGCGTACAAACTTGTTCATGGGATAGTGTTCCTTCACCAGCCGCCAGAAGCGCCACCGCCGCCAAAGTTGCCCCCGCCACCGGAGCCAAAACCGCCGCCGCCAAAGCCACCACCTCCACGGAATCCACTGCTGCCGGAACCACCCCCGTGCCCGCCTCGCCTCCCCTGGCCTGTGGCTGGCATGTGCGGAAGCAGTTGCATGAACAGGCCTGCCAACATGCCGAGCAGACCCGCAACAAGCGCGACCCATAAAACTGCCGTGATAGCCCAAGCCAACCCGCCAGCGCCCACACCGGTCAGCAGCACGCCCAACTTGTTGCCAAAGATGCTGCGCAGCACCGAAGAAATGATGGGAACGGCAAACGCCAAAAAAATGAGCAAGTCCATCCATTCGAAATCGCCCGAACGCTGGGAAGACGGAGCGTTCGGCAGGGGCAGCGCTTCACCTTTAATCAGGGCCAGGATATGGTCCACACCGACCTCGATACCGCCAGCGTAATCGCCGTTACGAAAAGCGGGGGTGACGGCCTGGTCCAGGATGCGTCGGGCCATGAGGTCGGGGATCGCTCCTTCCAAAGTTTTCGCTGGGGCAATGCGCAAGCGCCGATCCTCTTTGGCAATCACAAACAACACACCGTCACCCACGTTTTTGCGTCCAATTTT
>JAUXXN010000214.1 GCA_030684755.1 Hydrogenophaga sp. | reverse complement strand
GACTGCAAGGCGGCGGGCAAGCCGTTCCATGCAGTGACCTCGATTCCGTGTTTTGAATACTGGCTGCTGCTGCACTTCGGCTT
This sequence comes from Hydrogenophaga sp., assembly GCA_030684755.1. GTDB lineage: Bacteria > Pseudomonadota > Gammaproteobacteria > Burkholderiales > Burkholderiaceae_C > Hydrogenophaga. The sequence goes on along the minus strand of JAUXXN010000214.1, from coordinate 9,878 downwards.
CACCGATCAACCGTTTGATGCGGCCGGCAAGAAGTCGGCGGCAGACCGGCTGATTGCAGAGCTGCGCACCAAGCGAGGCTTCAAGCAATACGGCAAGGGACAGAAGGGCATTTACGCCCTGCTCAAGGACAAGCTGCCCACGGCCATGCAAGGCGCAGCGCGCGGACTGAAGAACGCGGCAAAAACGGGCGAAGACAACCCGACGACCCGGATGCACGAACTGGTGGCGGCGCTGCAGGCACTTTCTGAAACATGAACGCTCGCACGAACGTTCAAACGGTTCAGCGGCATACCATTCCACTTCGCAAATTTGATCCCTTGAGAGCAAATTACTCGGATTTGCTGAACGAACAGGCAGTTTCGCCCCCGCAGGATCAATTTTTTTGATGCGCCCGCCTCGCTGCCCGTGGGGTGCTCTGTGCCCGCTGCGACAGGGCGAAAATCTGTCCTCATAAGATCAATTTTCACTTGATTGCTCAAGATTTGAGCTAAACTGACCCTCTAAGGTCAAAAAAATGGACATCACACCCGACACCCTGCCCGCGTTCGCCAAGCGCCTGATGACAGAGCGCAAGCGCCAGGGTTTGTCGCGCGCGCAGGCGGCGGCGGTGTGCAATGTGAGCACGTCGTTCATCCGCGACGCGGAGTCAGACCCAGGGCGCTGCTCACTGGCACGCTTGCAGCAACTGACCGGCGGGCTGGGGCTGACGTTGTCGGTCACGGGCTGGCAAGGCGCCGGACCGGCAGGGGGCGCTGACGACGCTGCGCCCGGGTCGCAACCGCTGAGCGGCGCATGATCCGCCTGCGCGTCTGGGCCAACGCTCGCCCCATGGGCTGGTTTGGCCATGCGGCAGGCGACTATTTCTTCGAGTACGACCCGCAGTGGATCGAGCAGTCGGGCGGGTTTGTGCTGGCGCCGCAGTTTCCGGTGCAAACCAAGCGCTTCACCGGCCAGGCGGTACGTACTTTTTTCGAGAACCTGCTGCCCGAAGGCGAGGCGCTGGACGACATCGTCAGCGCCGTTCATCTGCGGGGGGCTTCGTCGTTCGAGGTGCTGGGCAGGCTGGGGGCCGAGTTGCCGGGTGTGCTGTCCCTGTTGCCCGAGGATGCGCGCCCGGACAACCAGCAGGCATACCAGCCTCTGCCATTTGCAACCCTGAGTCAGCGCCTGGCCGACCGGGGACACACGCCGTTGCTGGTGTCGAACGAGCAGGCGACGATGTCGCTGGCGGGTGCGCAAGACAAGATCGGCCTGCGCTTTGACAAGAAGAGCAAAAAACTGAGCGACAGCGTGGGGCACTCGCCCACCACGCACATTCTGAAACCCGATTCACGCCAACCGCGTTACCAGCCCAGTGCCATCAACGAATACGCCTGTATGAAGCTGGCACGGGCCTTGAAGCTGCCCGTGCCCGATGTGTGGCTGTTGCGCGTGCCCGAGTCGGTCTATGTGGTGGAGCGCTACGACCGACTGATGGCAGCCGGCAACATCGTGGGGCTGCATCAGATCGACGGCTGTCAGTTGCTGGGCCACGGGCCGGGCTGGAAATACGAACGCATGGGCGGGCTGGTGAGCATTCCCAAGCTGGTGGCGGCGTTACGGGCCTTGCACCTGCGCGGCAGTGACCTCCTTCAGTTGCAGCGTTGGGTGATGTTCAACTACCTGATCGGCAATGCCGACGCACACGCCAAAAACCTGTCGGTGTTGATCGACGAGAAGGGTTTTCGACTGGCGCCGTTCTACGACCTGTTGTGCGTTCGCGCCTATGGCGATACCGGGCTGGCGCTGTTCATTGGCGACGAAGACCACTTCGACGCGGTGGGCGCGCACTCGTGGGAAGCGCTGTGCGCAGACTGCGGTTTTGGTTTTGCACCGGTACTGCAAGAATTTCGCCGGATGGCGCAGGACTTGTTGCCTACTTGGCACAAGGTGAGCGAACGCATCAGCAAGGAACCCAAGGTGACGGTTACCGAGCAGGCCCTGCTGTCGCGCATGCAAGCCATTTTTGAACAGCACTGTGCCCACGCGCTGTCGATGACGGAACGCTGAACCAAGCTCTGGGAGGGGCACACACATGAACCCATCGAACTTCGCCTTTCTGCAAACCGTCTGGCCCGAGCTGTTGGTCGAGGCGCAGCGCGCCGAAGTGGCCTGTCACATCGACCCGCGCACGGCCTGCTTTTATGCGCGGCGCACGCTGGAGCTGTCGGTGGCTTGGTTGTACCGGGCCGAAACGGGCCAGGGCGGCGCGCTGCGCATGCCGTACCAGGCGGATTTGTCGGCGTTTTTGTTTGAACCCAGCTTCAAGCAGCTGGTGGGCGCGGCGCTGCACGCGAAGATGGACGTGATTCGCCGCCAGGGCAACAGCGCGGCGCACAGCACACGGCCCATCAGCGGCGCGGACGCGCTGGCGGTGTTGCGCGAGCTGTTTCAGGTGGCGTTTTGGCTGGCGCGGCACTACGGGCGCCACGCGCAAGCGCGGCCAGACCCGGCGCTGCAGTTCCGCGCCGAGCTGCTGCCCGCCGCGCAGCCCTGGCAGACCGAGCCAAGCAAGACACCGGCAGAACTGCAACGCCTGGCCGCCGAGCTGGCCGAACGCGACGCGGCTTTGGCGGCTGCGCAGCAAAAAAACGCGGCGCTGGACGCCGAACTGGCCCGCCTGCACGCCGAAGTGGCCGCCACCAAGCAGGCCAACGCCGCCCAGCCCGACACGCACGACTACAACGAGGCGCAAACCCGCGATCTCTACATCGACCTGCTGCTGAAAGAAGCCGGTTGGGCGCTGGACCAGGCGCGGGACCGGGAATTTGAAGTGCGCGGCATGCCGAACCAGCAGGGGTTGGGCTATGTGGATTACGTGCTGTGGGGCGACGACGGGCTGCCGCTGGCGGTGGTGGAGGCCAAGCGCACGCGGCGCGATGCGCGCGCGGGCCAGCAGCAGGCCAAGCTGTATGCCGACTGCCTGGAACAGCAGTTCGGCCAGCGCCCGCTGATGTATTGCACCAACGGCTACGAGCATGTGTTGTGGGACGACACCCAGTACCCGCCGCGCACGGTGCAGGGTTTTCACAAGAAGGACGAGCTGCAGCTGCTGGTGCAGCGGCGGCAAACACGCAAGCCGCTGGCGGCCATGGCCATCAACCCGGCGATGGTGGAGCGGCATTACCAGCTGCGCGCCATTCGCCGTGTGGGTGAAACCTTTGAGGTGGACCGGCAGCGCAAGGCGCTGGTGGTGATGGCCACCGGCGCGGGCAAAACGCGCACGGTGATTGCGCTGGCCGATGTGCTGATGCGCGCCAACTGGGCCAAGCGAGTGCTGTTTCTGGCCGACCGGGTGGCGCTGGTGAAGCAGGCGGTGAACGCGTTCAAGGCGCATTTGCCCGAGGCGGTGCCGGTGAACCTGGTGACCGACAAAACCGCCGAGGGCCGGGTGTATGTGAGCACCTACCCGACCATGATGGGTTTGATCAACGAAACGCGCGACGACAAGAACAGCGGCCAGCGCCGCTTTGGCGTGGGCCATTTTGATTTGATCGTGGTGGACGAGGCGCACCGCTCCATCTACCAAAAATACCGCGCGATCTTCGGCTACTTCGACGCGCTGCTGGTGGGCCTGACGGCCACGCCCAAGGACGAGATCGACCGCAACACCTACGGCCTGTTTGGGCTGGAAGACGGCGTGCCGACCGACGCCTACGGGCTGGACGACGCGATTGCCGAGGGCTACCTGGTGCGGCCCAAAACGGTGTCGGTGCCGCTGCGGTTCCTGCGCGAAGGCATCCGCTATGCGCAGCTGAGCGAGGCCGAGCGCGAGCAGTGGGACGAACTGGAATGGGACGACGACGGCAGCGTGCCCGACGAGGTGAACGCAGAAGCGGTGAACCAGTGGCTGTTCAACCGGGACACGGTGGACAAGGTGCTGGAAACGCTGATGACCCGGGGCCACAAGGTGGCGGGCGGCGACCGGCTGGGCAAGACCATCATTTTTGCCAAGAACCACGCGCACGCCGAGTTCATTGCCGAGCGCTTCAACGCCAACTACCCGCACCACAAAGGGCAGTTTGCGCGCGTGATCACGTTCAAGACCGACTACGCGCAGAGCCTGATTGACGACTTTTCCGTGAAGGACAAGGCGCCGCACATCGCGATTTCGGTGGACATGCTGGACACCGGCATCGACGTGCCCGAGGTGGTGAACCTGGTGCTGTTCAAGATCGTGCGGTCCAAAGCCAAGTTTTGGCAGATGCTGGGGCGCGGCACGCGCTTGTGCAAAGACCTGTTTGGCCCGGGGCAAGACAAAGCCGACTTTCTGGTGTTCGACTTTTGCCAGAACCTGGAGTTTTTCAGCCAAAACCTGGAAGGCAGCGACGGCGCGCTGGCGCAGCCGCTGGGGCAACGTTTGTTCAACACGCGGCTGGCCTTGGTTGGGGCGCTGGACGAACGGCTGGCCGCCACCGGCGAACACGCGGGAGAGGCAGACGCAGGCAGCGAGATTCGGCTGACCGAAGCCAGCCTGCGGCGCGACACGGCGAACCTGTTGCAGGCCATCGTAGCGGGCATGAGCCTGGACAATTTTGTGGTGCGGCCAAAGCGCCAGTGGGTGGAAACCTGGGCCGCGCCCGGTGCCTGGGTGCGCCCCAGCGGCGAGCAGTTGGTGGACGTGGGCGTGCATCTCTCGGGCCTGCCCAGCGCGGTGCGCGACGAAGACGAAGACGCCAAGCGCTTCGACCTGCTGGTGCTGCGGCTGCAATTGGGTGTGTTGAACGCCGAACCGGGCTTCGAGCGGCTGGCGCAGAAGGTGCGCGACATCGCCGCCCGGTTGCTGGAGCTGGGCAACATTCCCGAGGTGCGCAAGCACGCGGTGCTGCTGGAGGCGGTGGCGGGTGAGGCTTGGTGGGTAGACGTGACGCTGCCCATGCTGGAGCAGGCGCGGCGCCACCTGCGGGGCTTGATCAAGCTGATCGACAAGACCGCCCGCAAGCAGCTCTACACCGACTTTGAAGACCACCTGGGCGAGCTGACCGAGGTGGTGTTGCCGCTGGAGGGCAGCGCGGGCGACTTTGAGCGCTTTCGCGCCAAGGTGCGCGCTTTTCTGCGCGCACACGAAGACCACATGGCCCTGCACAAACTGCGCCGCAACCTGCCGCTCACGCCCGCCGACTTGGCCGAGCTGGACCGCATGTTTGCCGCCAGCGGCACCGGCACCGCGCAAGAGTTCGAGCGCGCCGCCACCGAGTCGCACGGGCTGGGCCTGTTTGTGCGCTCGCTGGTGGGGCTGGACCGACAGGCCGCCACCGAGGCACTGGGCAGTTTTCTGCAGGACAAGACCTTGAGCAGCAACCAGCTGGAGTTTTTGAATTTGGTGGTGAACCACCTGACCGAACGCGGCGTGATGAACCCGGCCCTGCTCTACGAACCGCCATTCACCGGCTACGCACCGCAAGGGCCAGACGGCCTGTTCACCAGCGCGCAGGTGGACCAGCTGTTTCAGACGCTGGACCACATAAAGGCCACCGCCTTGGCGGCCTGATGGCCGGATAGCGACGGGCTGGTGTGCGCGTGCGGCACACAGCTTCCCACAAGCAAGCTTTATTGGAACTTCACCCCATCTCCTGCTTGCGGAAGGTGTCGAGGAAAAGGCCTGGGTAGAGACGCTGAATTCACAGGGCTGGATCAATAGGCTCGATACCGCAGCCCCAAAGCTGGCCGTTCAGCGCGTGGACTGAACAGGTTTGACGTTGCCGCACTGGGCAGACAGCCATTTGCCCGTCTGGGTCATTTCCATGCGTTCTGGTTTTCCGTCAACCAGCGTGTTGACGTTGAACTTGCCACTGTAGGCGTTGTCGCCTTTGAAGTGAACCACCCCTTCTCCCGAGCTTTTACCCTCGTCCGAGCACACAAATTTCGCTTTTACCGAGGATGCCGTGCGTTGGGTAATGGTGTATTTGCATTCCTCGTCGTGGCTGGGTAACCAGGCTTTTGCGGCTTCTTCAGGCGTAATGCAGTGCTTCACCGAGATGGTTGGCCCGTCTGAGGCCACCGACAGGCCCATCATCTGCTCCATAGCCTTGCGCTGTTCGGGGGGAAGACCGGCCATTTGCTTCTTCATCTCGGCCATTTGCTGGGACATTTGCCCGCCGTGCGCATGCACAGTGCTGCTGTGCTCCCACAAGCCAGGCTTCTGACTTTGGGCGTGCGACAAGGGGCTGAGGGCCACCAGCATGGCCACTACGATGGGGGTGGTGATGCGCATGAACTCCTCCTGGGAGCAGTAAAAATAAGACTTACCCAAAGCTGTCTGAGCTAGGCGAGAAACCATAGAAAGTAGAAAACTACGGCAAAGCGAAGCTGCAACGCCATGGCGGTTTTGCGTAAGTCATAGAAAAATAAAGGAGGAATTTAGCCATAGACCAGTTGCAGCGGCAAGTGCTGTGCGTGTCGCCGATAGCACTCGACCGCGCCGCTGATCACACAGCCACTGGCCTGCACATGCCGCCATTTGCTGCGAGAATCGAAATTTCAATACTCCCCCCACTAAGGAACAACATGGGTATTCAAGGCTTTTTGGCCAACTACTGGCCTCTCCTGGCCTTGGCGCTGTGGTTTGGCTACAAATGGTGGAACGCAAGGCGCATTGTTGCCCTGCTTCCCGCGCTTCAAAAGCAAGGCGCGTTGTTGGTTGATGTGCGTTCGAGCGAAGAATTTTCCCAAGCGAACGCGCCGGGAACGGTCAACATTCCGCTGTCCGAACTGAGCCAACGGTTGGCCGAAATTCCCAAAACGGCACCGGTGGTGTTGTGCTGCGCCAGCGGCACACGCAGCGGTATGGCCAAGCTGGTGCTGAAGAAAAACGGTTACCGCGAGGTTTACAACATCGGGAACTGGACGAAGTTTCTGAACTGAGGGCTTACACAAAACCGCAAACAGCAGAAACGTGCGGAACTCGACACTGACCAACTGATGCGCTGATCGACCTCATCAACTGACGCCGATTGGGCCGCCTCGTCCCAATCTGGCGCAACTTCGACACACTCGCCCATCTGCGCGGCGTACACGTCCCACAACGTAGGCCCACGCGCAGGCGTGATGTGCGGCGCACCCCGGTGCTGGCGGGTTGCTCTGGGTGCGCTTTACCGGAACTTCACCCCACAGTCACGCTCGGTTGGGTGCGCCTGCGCACAATCGGGGCACGGCATACAACGTATGCTGATTGAACACCATGAAACCCAACTCCACTCCCATACCACCGGCTCACCGGCCAAGCTTGGCCCTGGCGCTGCTGGCCAGCGCGCTGCTGTCGGCCTGTGCCAGCTTGGCCCAGCCCGGCGCCGCTCTGCCCGAAACCCCGGTGCCCGCTGCTTGGGCTGGTGCCACGTCACCCGCCGCACCCGGGCAACCCACCACCGCCTTGGCGGCTTGGTGGCAGCATTTCAACGACCCCACGCTCACCGCACTCGTGACCGAGGCGCTGCAGGCCAACAACAGCGCACGCAGCGCGCAGGCAGCCCTGCTGCAAGCGCGCGCCCAGCGCGATGTGCAGCAGGCGAGCGCGGGGCCATCGCTGGGCGCTTCGGGCTCGGTGCGGCGCGGCAAGTCGGGCGGCAACGACGCCAGCAACAGCTTTCAGACCGGGTTTGACGCCAGTTGGGAGCCCGACGTGTTTGGCCGCAACCGCAGTGCGCTGGACGCGAGCGAGGCCGACGTGTTGGCCTCGGCCACCAGCCTGGCCAACGTGCAGGTGAGTTTGGCTGCCGAAGTGGCGGTGACCACCATCGAGTTGCGCGGCCTGCAAACGCGGCTGGCCACGGCCCGGCGCAGCCTGGCGGCTCAAACCGAAACGCTGCAAATCACCCGCTGGCGGGCGCAGGCGGGCTTGGTGTCGTCGCTGGACGTGGAGCAGGCCGTGGCCGCCAGCGAACAAACCGCCGCGCAAATACCGGCGCTGGAAACCGGCATTGCTCAGGCCATGAACAGTTTGGCGGTGTTGACCGGCCAGGCCCCGGGCGCCCTGCAAACCCGCCTGGCCCCGCCCGCCCCGGTGCCGCAAGCCGCCGCCCACTTGGCGCTGGCCGTGCCCGCCGACACGCTGCGCCAGCGGCCCGACGTGCGCACCGCCGAACACCGCGTGAGCGCCGCACTGGCCCGCGTGTCGCAGGCCGACGCGGCGCGCTACCCCAGTTTTCGGCTCAGCGGCTCGCTGGGGCTGAACGCGCTCACGCTGGGCGCGCTGACCAACGGCGCGTCGGTGGCCAGCGCGCTGCTGGCGAGCGTGTCGGTGCCGTTGTTCGACGGCGGCGCCGCCAGAGCCCAAGTGCGCTCGCAAGAAGCCGCGCTGGAGCAGGCCCGCCTGGGTTACCAAGCCGCTGTGCTCAACGTGCTGAAAGATGTGGAAGACGCGCTGGTGTCGCTGCAAGGCAACCGCGAACGCTCGGCGCGCCTGCAAGCGGCCAGCGCGGCAGCGGCCAACGCCGAGCTGCTGGCCCGCCAGCGCTACGAGAGCGGTTTGATTGATTTCCGCGCTGTGCTGGACGCGCAGCGCACCTTGTTGTCCACCCAAGACAGTCTGGCCAGCACCCAAGCCAGCGTCAGCGCCGACATGGTGCGCTTGTACAAAGCCCTGGGTGGCGGCTGGACCCCCGACGAAGCCGCCGCCACGTCCGGCGACCGCACCACCGCTGCACGCTGAGATCGAAACACCTTTTTGCCATGAACACCCCGAAAACACCCGTTGCTCCATCGGCCCCGTCGGCCACCACCCCCACCGACCTGAACACCTTGCTCGGCACCGACACCGCACCGCCCCTTTGGCGTCGCCCCGCGCTCTGGCTCGGCGTGGCCGCTGTGCTGGTGCTGGCGGGCGGTGTCTACACCTGGCAGGCGCAAAAACAAACCAGCGCTGCGCCGGTCTACATCACCGACACCCTACGCAAAGGCAACCTCACGCTCACCGTGTCGGCCAACGGCACGCTGCAGCCCACCCGGGCGGTGAACATTGGCAGCGAACTTTCGGGCACGGTCAAGCGCGTGCTGGTGGATGTGAACGACCGCATCAAAACCGGGCAGGTGCTGGTGGAGTTGGACACCGCCAAGTTCAACGACCAGGTGTTGCGCTCGCGCGCGGCGCTGGCCGCCTCGCAAGCGCAACTGGCCCAAGCGGGCGCCACGGTGAAAGAAACCCAGGCCAACTTGGCGCGCTTTGAAGAAGTGGCGCGGCTCTCGGGCGGCAAGGTGCCTTCTGCCGCTGAACTGGACACAGCCCGCGCTGCCGTCGAACGCGCCTTGGCCGCCGAGGCCAGCGCCAGCGCCAATGTGGCCAGCGCCCGTGCCACCTTGTCCACCGACGAAACCAACTTGTCCAAAGCCTCGATCCGCTCGCCCATCGACGGCGTGGTGCTCTCGCGCACGGTGGACCCGGGCAACGCCGTGGCCGCGTCACTGCAAGCGGTCACACTGTTCTCGGTGGCAGAAGACTTGGCGCAACTGCGGCTGGACGTGAATGTGGACGAGGCCGACGTGGGCGCGGTGAAACCCGGCCAAAAAGCCAGCTTCACCGTGAGCGCCTACCCAGCGCGGCGCTACCCGGCCACCATCAAGCGCGTGGCCTTTGGCTCCACCAAAACCGACAACGTGGTGACGTACGTGACCACGCTCGACGTGGACAACAGCGACCTGAGCCTGCGCCCCGGCATGACGGCTGCGGCCACCATCGTTGCGGTGGAACGCAACGGCGTGCTGCTGGTGCCCAACACCGCGCTGCGCTTCTCGCCCGACAGCGCCAGCGCCACCGGTGCCAAGCCAGGCGGAGGTTCCACCGTCATGTCCACCCTCATGCCCCGCATGCCGCGCACCACCGCCCCGCGCAAAGCCACCGAAACCA
>JAUXXN010000207.1 GCA_030684755.1 Hydrogenophaga sp. | reverse complement strand
CCTGATCGCCTGCTGGGAATGCATGTACCCGGTCTGGGTGTGTTGTTTGCGTTGGTGGTGGTGCTGTCCATTGGTGCGTTGGCCTCCAACATCATTGGCAACAAGCTGGTGCATTGGTGGCATGCGTTGTTGCACCGCATTCCGGTGGTGCGATCCATTTATTCTGGCGTCAAGCAAGTTTCTGACACCTTGTTCTCTGAAAAAGGCAACGCTTTTCGCAAGGCGCTTCTGGTGCAGTGGCCGCATGAAGGCATGTGGACCATCGCCTTTCTGACTGGCGCCCCCGCAGGCGATGTGCTGCGCCAATTGCAAACCCAGTCCGGCGCAACTGGAGCGCCCGACGAATTTCTCAGCGTCTTCGTGCCCACCACCCCCAACCCCACGGGCGGCTACTTTGTGATGGTGCGCAAAAGTGCTTGCGTCGAACTGCAAATGAGCGTGGACGCCGCCCTCACCTATATTGTTTCCATGGGTGTGATCGTGCCCGGTGGGCCCAACAACGCCCATTTGCCAGTGGTCCAAGCCACCGCAGCCCGTGCGCCCCACACCCCGACCTGAATGTTTTCCCGCCACGTTGTTGGCGACACTGTTGAAAGAAGAACTGTCATGGCTATGCGTACCCACTATTGCGGTCTTGTGACCGAAGCCCTGCTGGGCCAAACCGTTACGCTGTGCGGCTGGGTTAACCGCCGACGCGACCACGGTGGCGTTATTTTTGTGGACCTGCGCGACCGTGAAGGCTATGTGCAAGTGGTTTGCGACCCCGACCGCGCCGATATGTTCCAAGTGGCAGAAGACGTGCGCAACGAATACTGCGTGCAGATCACCGGCCTCGTGCGCGCCCGCCCTGAAGGCACCACCAACGACAACCTCAAGAGTGGCAAGATCGAACTTCTGTGCCACGAACTCAAGGTGCTCAACCCGTCGGTGACACCGCCGTTCCAGCTCGACGACAACAACCTGAGCGAGACCACCCGCCTCACGCACCGCGTGCTGGACCTGCGCCGCTCGTACATGCAAAACAACCTCATGCTGCGCTACCGCGTGGCCATGGAGGTGCGCAAGTTTCTCGACGCCAACGGTTTCATCGATATCGAAACCCCGATGTTGACCAAGAGCACGCCCGAGGGCGCGCGCGATTACCTGGTGCCCAGCCGCGTTCACGACGGTCACTTCTTTGCGTTGCCGCAGTCGCCCCAGCTGTTCAAGCAGTTGTTGATGGTGGCCGGGTTTGACCGCTACTACCAGATCACCAAGTGCTTCCGGGACGAAGACCTGCGTGCCGACCGCCAGCCCGAGTTCACGCAGATCGATATTGAAACCTCGTTCCTGACCGAAGAGGACATCCGTGACATGTTCCAGGG
>JAUXXN010000203.1 GCA_030684755.1 Hydrogenophaga sp. | reverse complement strand
TGCCCTCGCCCGATTTGCCCATGCCAAAACCCTTCACGGTCTTGATCAGCAGCACCGTGGGCTGGCCTTTGTGGTTCACCGCCTTGTGGTAGGCGGCGTACACCTTTTGCGGGTCGTGGCCACCGCGCTTGAGGTTCCAGATGTCGTCGTCGGAGAGGTGCGCCACCATTTCCAGCGCCTTGGGGTCGCGGCCAAAGAAATGCTTGCGCACATAGGCACCGTCGTTGGCCTTGAACGACTGGTAATCGCCGTCCAGCGTTTCCATCATGATCTTGCGCAGGGCGCCGTCTTTGTCGCGGGCCAGCAGCGGGTCCCAGCCGCTGCCCCACAGCAGCTTGATCACATTCCAGCCTGAGCCACGAAACTCGCCTTCGAGTTCTTGCACGATCTTGCCGTTGCCGCGCACCGGGCCGTCCAGACGCTGCAGGTTGCAGTTCACCACGAAGATCAGGTTGTCGAGCTTTTCGCGGGCCGCCAGGCTGATCGCGCCCAGCGATTCGACTTCGTCCATTTCACCGTCGCCGCAAAACACCCACACCTTGCGGTTCTCGGTGTTGGCAATGCCACGGGCGTGCAGGTACTTCAAAAAGCGCGCCTGGTAAATCGCCATCAGCGGGCCCAGGCCCATCGACACGGTGGGGAACTGCCAGAACTCGGGCATCAGCTTGGGGTGCGGGTAGCTCGACAGACCCTTGCCGTCCACTTCCTGGCGGAAGTTGAGCAGCTGCTCTTCGGTCAGGCGGCCTTCCAAGTAGGCACGGGCGTAAACGCCGGGTGACACGTGGCCCTGGATATACAGGCAATCGCCACCGTGGTTCTCGTTTTCGGCGTGCCAGAAATGGTTGAAACCGGCGCCAAACATGTGGGCCAGCGAAGCAAAGGAACCGATGTGACCACCCAGGTCACCACCCTCTTCAGGGTTGTGGCGGTTGGCCTTCACCACCATGGCCATGGCGTTCCAGCGCATGTAAGCACGCAGGCGCTCTTCAATTTCGATGTTGCCGGGGCAGCGCTCTTCTTCAACAGTTTCGATCGTGTTGACGTAACCGGTATTGGCGGAGAAAGGCAAAT
>JAUXXN010000193.1 GCA_030684755.1 Hydrogenophaga sp. | reverse complement strand
CCTTCTTCCTGCACGCGGCATTGCTGGATCAGGCTTGCGCCCATTGTCCAAAATTCCCCACTGCTGCCTCCCGTAGGAGTCTGGACCGTGTCTCAGTTCCAGTGTGGCTGGTCGTCCTCTCAGACCAGCTACAGATCGTCGGCTTGGTGAGCCTTTACCCCACCAACTACCTAATCTGACATCGGCCGCTCCAATCGCGCGAGGCCTTACGGTCCCCCGCTTTCATCCTTAGATCGTATGCGGTATTAGCGCAGCTTTCGCTGCGTTATCCCCCACGACTGGGCACGTTCCGATGCATTACTCACCCGTTCGCCACTCGTCAGCTTAACCTGTTACCGTTCGACTTGCATGTGTAAAGCATGCCGCCAGCGTTCAATCTGAGCCAGGATCAAACTCTTTAGTTCGATCTTGAATTTACTCATAAAAACGCAAACGAAGTAAACTTCATTTCTATTCTCATGAACGTTTAAAGTCTTGCGACTTGGATTCCGAAGAACCCGTTTCGCAATCGCCTTCAAACGCCCACGCTTATCGGCTGTATATTTTTAATGATCCAACAAACACAGCAGCGTTTGCTACCCCGTCCGTCTTGCTTAGCTGCGATCAGCTGAGCCTCGTATTATGACACAGTTTTTAGCGTCTTTGCAAACTTCTTTTGTGAAGCTGACAAGACAAAACACATGCCTACACTTATATAAAGCCCAAACCCCCAAGTACGCGATGTACGAGGGGGTTTGGGGGGCTGGTAAGAGCCTGACGATGACCTACTTTCACACGGGAATCCGCACTATCATCGGCGCAAAGTCGTTTCACTGTCCTGTTCGGGATGGGAAGGAGTGGGACCAACTTGCTATGGTCGTCAGGCATAAAGGGTTGCTGCTGCAGCACAGGCGTGCTGCGGCGGCGAATTCATAGAGTTTGGAATCAGCTGTTTTTTGATTGCTGCCAACGCCGTGTCTCAACTGTGTTGAGTTTTCACGAGGGCATAACATGACTCAATACGGTTGTGTATTGTAGTCGGATGACATTCGACTGTTGATGGATTAGATCAAAGTTATAGGGTCAAGCCGCACGAGCAATTAGTACTGGTTAGCTTAACGCATTGCTGCGCTTCCACACCCAGCCTATCAACGTCCTGGTCTAGAACGACTCTTTAGGGGGCTCAAGGCCCCGGCAGATCTCATCTTGGAACGAGTTTCCCGCTTAGATGCTTTCAGCGGTTATCTCTTCCGCACTTAGCTACCCGGCAATGCCACTGGCGTGACAACCGGTACACCAGAGGTG
>JAUXXN010000159.1 GCA_030684755.1 Hydrogenophaga sp. | reverse complement strand
GTTGCCCCCTAGGGGGTGACGCCGCAGGCGGCGCGGGGGGAAATCAAATATCCACTTCCACCGAGTCGCCATGCAGCTCCATGAGTTCGCGTCGCGAAGCGGCTTCACCCTTGCCCATGAGCTTGGTGATGAGGGCTTCGGTGCCAGCGAAGTCCATGCTACCCAGGTTCACCTGCATCAGGCGGCGCGTGTCGGGGTTGAGCGTGGTGTCCCACAGCTGCTCGGCATTCATTTCGCCCAGGCCTTTGAAGCGGCTGATCTGGCATTTTTCGCGCGGCACGCCGTCTATGGCGCATTTGTCCAGAATGGCGGTGAGCTCGCCCTCGTCCAGCGCGTACTGCTTGATGGCGGGTTTTTTGCCGCGCGCCGGCACGTCCACCCGAAACAACGGCGGGCGCGCCACATACAAATGGCCGTTTTCAATCAACTTGGGAAAATGGCGGAAAAACAGCGTGAGCAGAAGCACCTGGATGTGCGAGCCGTCCACGTCGGCGTCGCTCAAGATACACACCTTGCCGTAGCGCAGGCCGCTCATGTCGGGCGTGTCCAGCGGGCCGTGCGGGTCGATGCCGATGGCGACCGAAATGTCGTGGATTTCGTTGTTGGCGAACAGGCGGTCGCGCTCCACTTCCCAGGTGTTGAGCACCTTGCCGCGCAGCGGCAAAATGGCCTGGCTTTCCTTGTCGCGGCCCATCTTGGCGCTGCCACCGGCCGAGTCGCCCTCCACCAGAAACACCTCGTTGTGCGCCAGGTCTTTGCTTTCGCAGTCGGTCAGCTTGCCGGGCAACACCGCCACGCCCGAGCCCTTGCGCTTTTCTACCTTCTGGCCGGCCTTCTGGCGAAACTGCGCCGCCTTGATGGCGAGTTCGGCCAGCTTCTTGCCGTAGTCCACATGCTGGTTCAGCCAGAGCTCCAGGGCCGGGCGCACAAAGCTGCCCACCAGGCGCACCGCGTCACGCGAGTTCAGGCGCTCTTTGATCTGGCCTTGAAACTGCGGGTCGAGCACCTTGGCGCTCAACACGTAGCTGGCGCGGGCAAACACGTCTTCGGGCAGCAGTTTCACGCCCTTGGGCAGCAGCGCATGCATTTCAATGAAGCCCTTCACCGCCTGAAACAGGCCGTCACGCAGGCCGCTTTCGTGCGTACCACCGGCGCTGGTGGGAATCAGGTTCACATAGCTTTCTCGCACAGGCTGGCCGTCTTCGGTGAAGGCCACGCACCAGTTGGCGCCCTCACCTTCGGCAAAACTGTCGTGCCCGCTGTCGGCAAAGCCCTCGCCTTCAAACAGAGGAATCACCGGCTCGCCGTGCAGGGTTTGCTGCAAATAGTCGCGCAGACCGCCCTTGTACAGCCACACCTGCGTGTCTTTGGTTTTCTCGTTCACCAGGGTGACCGTCACGCCCGGCATCAGCACCGCCTTGCTGCGCAGCAGGTGGGTGAGCTCGTTCATGGGCAACGCGGCTGACTCGAAATACTTGGCATCGGGCCAGGCGCGCACCGTGGTGCCTTGTTTGCGGTCGCCCTCGCCTTTGGGCGCAATCACCAATTGCTCAACCACGTCGCCCGCCGAAAACGCCAGCTTGGCCACCTTGCCTTCGCGGTAGCTGGTCACTTCCAGCCGGGTCGAGAGGGCATTGGTCACGCTCACGCCCACACCGTGCAAGCCGCCCGAGAAGCTGTAGGCGCCGCCGCTGCCCTTGTCAAACTTGCCGCCGGCGTGCAACCGAGTGAACACCAGTTCGACCACCGGCGCGTTTTCTTCCGGGTGCAGGCCAAAGGGTATGCCCCGGCCATCGTCTTCCACGCTCACCGAGTTGTCGGCGTGCAGCGTGACCTTGATCTTTTTGCCGTGGCCAGCCAGTGCTTCGTCGGCGGCGTTGTCCAGCACCTCTTGAATGATATGCAGCGGATTGTCGGTGCGGGTGTACATGCCTGGCCGTTGCTTGACCGGCTCCAGTCCTTTGAGGACGCGGATCGAACCTTCGGAATAGGCGTCGCTGGCGGCGACGGACTTGGGGGCGGCGGGTTTCTCTGTCATGCGCGGGATTGTAGAGGGGAGCAGAAATTAACTGTATAAAACAACAGACTTTCAGTACCATGGGTTGCCTGCATGGTTGGTTTCGCGCAAGTGGCAGCGGGCGATGGGCAAATTCGCTACATTCGCCGTATGTCCATTGCCTCCACCCACCCCACCGGCCCCAAGTCCACCCCGGGCCCCGCCGGTCTGTCCACCCTACAAGTTCTCGTCTGTGGCGCTTTCATCGTCACGCTGTCCATGGGCATCCGCCACGGTTTTGGCCTGTGGCTGCAACCCGTGACCCAGACTCAGGGCTGGACGCGCGAAACCTTTGCCTTTGCGCTGGCGGTGCAAAACCTGTCCTGGGGCGTGTTCGGCATTTTTGCGGGTATGGCGGCCGACCGCTTTGGCGCCTTCAAAGTGCTGGTGGTGGGCGCGGTGCTGTATGCGCTGGGGCTGCTGGGCATGGCCATGTCCACCACCTCGGTGGGGTTCGCGCTCACGGCGGGCATCTTGATTGGCGCAGCGCAGGCAGGCACCACCTACGCGGTGATTTACGGCGTGATCGGGCGACAAATACCGGCCGAAAAACGCTCGTGGGCCATGGGCGTGGCGGCGGCGGCGGGCTCGTTTGGGCAGTTCCTCATGGTGCCGGTGGAAGGCTGGCTCATCAGCAGTTTCGGCTGGCAAGAAGCGCTCATGGTGCTGGGCGCGGCGGTGCTGCTGATCATGCCGCTGGCCTGGGGCCTGCGTGAGCCGGGTTTTGCGGGCGGCACCATGCCCAAGCGCGAGCAGTCCATTCTGCAAGCCCTGCGCGAGGCTTTCAAATACCGCAGCTTCCAGTTGCTCATGGCGGGCTACTTTGTGTGCGGCTTCCAGGTGGTGTTTATTGGCGTGCACATGCCCAGCTATTTAAAAGACAACGGGCTGTCGCCCCAGGTGGCGGGTTACGCGTTGGCGCTTATTGGACTGTTCAACGTGATCGGTACCTACGCCGCCGGTGCAATGGGCCAGCGCATGCCCAAGCGCTACATTCTCGCGTTTATCTATATGGCGCGCGCCGTGGCCATCAGCATCTTCTTGATCGTGCCTCTGTCTCCGGCCAGCGTGTATGTTTTTTCTGCCGTCATGGGCGTGCTGTGGCTGTCCACCGTGCCGCCCACCAACGCGGTGGTGGCGCAAATCTTTGGGGTTGCCCACCTGTCCATGCTGGGCGGGTTTGTGTTTTTCAGCCACCAGATTGGCAGCTTCATGGGCGTGTGGCTGGGCGGCGTGCTGTACGACCGCACCGGCAGCTACAACATCGTCTGGTACATCTCGATTGCGCTGGGCGTGTTTGCTGCACTGATCAACCTGCCGGTGCGCGAATCGCCCATCGTGCGCGGGCCCCAGCGCATGGGAGTGGTGGCGTGAAAACCAGTGGCTGGAACGGTATTTGGGCTAAGGCCGCGCTGTGGGCGGGCGTTGGCGCAGCGCTGCTGGTCACACTGTCGCTCTACAACCAACCCGACTTTTTGATGAGCCTGGCCGACCAGCTCTGGAGTTGTTTCTGATGCCCACCACCCCCAACCCTTCGCCGGACAGTCCCGTGCTGCATGGCAACGAGGCCCCTTCTGCCTGGGTTCGCCGCTGGACGCACCTGATCCCCGCTGGGGGCACCGTTCTGGACGTGGCCTGCGGCCACGGACGCCACCTGCGCTGGCTGACCGAACGGGGCCACACCGTGACGGGTGTGGACCGCTCACCCGAAGCCATCGCCGCCGTGGCACCGCTGGGCCGTGCCGTGCTGTCCGACATTGAAAACGGCCCCTGGCCATTGGATGGCGAGACCTTTGACGTGGTGGTGGTCACCAACTACCTGTGGCGACCGCTGTTGCCGCGCATCGTGGCCAGCGTGGCGCCAGGCGGCGTTCTGTTGTACGAAACCTTTGCCAGCGGCCATGAAACCGTGGGTCGACCGGCTCGGCCCGACTTTTTGCTGCAACCGGGTGAGCTGCTGCAGGTTTGCAGCGGGCTGCGGGTGGTGGCATTTGAAGACGGCTTTTGCAACACGCCCGAGCGCTTCGTGCAGCGCATCGCCGCCGTGCGCGAAACCGGGCATTCCCAGGCCCAGCCGGTACGCCATCTGCTTGGCGTCACTGGGTAGAATGCAAGATTACCTGCCCATCGCGGGCCGGCCCGTCCTGACGCTGGGTCAGGGTGCATCTTTTCGAGCCTGAAGCTTATGAAAACCATCACCGGCAGCATCGTGGCATTGGTCACGCCCCTGTTAGAAGACGGCAGCGTGGACTACCCCACCCTGCGCAAACTGATCGACTGGCACATTGCCGAAGGCACCGACTGCATTGGCGTGGTCGGCACCACCGGCGAATCACCAACCGTGACAGTGGAAGAGCACTGCGAGATCATTCGCGTCTCGGTGGAACAGGCCGCCAAACGCGTGCCCATCATGGCCGGATGCGGTGCCAAGTCCACCACTGAGGCCATTGAGCTGGCACGGTTTGCCCAAAAAGTGGGCGCTGACTGCCAACTACAAGTGGTGCCCTACTACAACAAGCCCACGCAAGAAGGCCAGTACCAGCACTTCAAGGCCATCGCAGAAGCCACCGGCGACCTGCCCATCGTGCTGTACAACGTGCCCGGTCGTACCGTGGCCGACATGTCGGTTGAAACCGCTTTGCGTCTGGCGCAAGTGACGGGTGTGGTGGGTATCAAGGAAGCTACCGGCAACATCGAGCGGGCGCAATGGCTCATTCGTGAAGCGCCTGAAAATTTTGCCATTTACTCGGGCGACGACCCCACCGCCGTGGCGCT